>CAZRIR010000041.1:0-10418 GCA_964600195.1 uncultured archaeon
ATAAAGTAGAAATTAACGAGATATACCATAAAATGGGCATATTTTCTTCGGCAGAAAGAATTCCAACCAAAAGTTTAAGAATAAAAAAAGAAATTCCAGATGTATTTGAATTTTTTACCCTTCGGGCAGGCAGTATTACCTTAATGCCTGGACATGGTGACGTCATTCATTTAAATACCGTCCTTAACATTAATAAAAAGCAAGACGCAATCGATCAGCTGCTATCGCATATCAGAGTTGAAGTTGATGATTTAACATAATAATTAATTATTACTACAATCTTTTTTTTTTTCATTTTTCTATTTAATAATAAATTAAAGATATAACTCAGGGGATTTAAGAATAAAGTAGAAAGATATATCATATTACCTTGGGGGATAACTATATAACTTTCATATATGATAAAGAAATTCTATTAGGGAAAAATGATATACAAAATTATCTTTTTAGGAATGGATAAAAATTGTTTTTATAGAACTTATCACTTTATATCTATTATATGCATCCACCAATTATTTTTTTTGATTTTGACGGGGTAATTCTGACTCAAAAAGCTTTAGAGCTCATAGCGTATCAAATGTTAAGGAATAAATTTTATAAGTGGAATAATACGAAAGATCTAAGACTTATTGACCTAGCTCTATTATTTGAGAAATCTGATAATAGAAACCTATTAAGATTATATAAGAACATTCAGGAGAATTTCAAACCATATATTCCAAATAGGTTCAGAAGAGATGTATTTATTATGAAATTTAGGAGATCACATAGGAAATTAGAAAAAATTTATGATGGATTAAAGCCAGGAATATTAGATATATTGAAGAAATTTAAAAAGGAAGGTGCAATTTTAGGATTAATTTCAAATACTGAAAGAGCGAGATTAAATTATTTTAAAAAGAAATTTCAATTAAATAAGTTCTTTTCTGTAATCTTTTCAAGAGATGATGTACCTTTCCATAAACCAAATCCTTATCCTATATTATATGCTCTAAAAATTATCAAAAAACAAAAAAACTTGAGATTAATTAACAAATCAAGAGTTTTTTTCATTGGTGATATACCCTCAGATATAATTTGTGCAAAATCCGCAAGAATCAAAAGCATTGCATTATTATCGGGGCATGGACGTAAAATTGAGCTTGAAAATGAATTTCCCGATTATTTAATCAAAAAAATAAATGATCTTTCAGAGCTCCCTCCTTTCAAAAAATTCTTATTCCAATAATTATTATTTTGTTATTGAAACATGTTTGAAAGTGAAGATTTTAGCTCGAATGAAATTTTATATCAAATAGTCATAAAATTAGATAAATTCTTTGAAAAAAATAAATCAGTTAAAATTGAAAAAATTATCTCACAACTTGAGGATCTATTAAGTAATGAAGACCTAATCGTGCCTTTAACCTATATTTTGAGCATTATTGCAGAGAATGCTATCGAGTTTATCACAGAGGATTTGATAATAAAAATAGAACCATTTTTAAAATCTCAAAATATCAAGCTCAAGACTAATTCAATCATAATTTTAGGATTTAAAATTCTCTCTGATGAGAGGCTCATTGATAAATATATTGCAGATTTTACAAATTTATTAATGGATGATGTCGAAGATATCAAGGAAAATATACATTATTTCTTAGGAAGGTTTTTTGATACAAAACCGAATGTCATTTGTTCCCAAAAAAAAAGACTATTTAAAGTTTTAAGAGAGGAGCACAAAAAAGAAAATTTGAACGCGTTACTAACCTATATCTATATTTGTAAGGATTTATCATTCAACGAGCTTTTTTATCTCAGGGAAATATCACAAAAGATTATTTCAAACCATGATCTTGATAAAGAGTTAGATATTAAAGCTAATTTAACTAAAGTCTTAAAAAAATTTTACCCTTCTTTAAATATTTATGAGATGGAAGATCTAAATGGTGAGACCATTCGTTCAATAGTAGATAATCTTTTTATTATGAAAAGGATAAATTTCACGGAATTATCAAAAAAAAAAAGTGACATGACATTTGAGACCTTTACGGATAAAGTCAAGAAACATCATTTAAAGGATAAAGAACTATATTTTTATACAAAAAATCGCAAGACAAATGAAATAATTTTTTATTTTCTTGAAAGAGAGAAATTAAATCTATTTTTTGATAAAGATAAAAAAATATCTGATAATGAATTAAATGAAACTTTTGGTAGCATTATTAATTCTAAATATAACATGAAGTTATTCATCGATGTGTTATTAAATTTAGGACAAATTAAAGGATATTATTCAAAACTCGGATTTTTTTACCCTCAATCATATATCTCCTTAAAATTAAAAGCAGATGCTCAAAAGAAGGGATTAATTAATCTGAAAAATTATGATCATCTACCAGAAGATACCATAAAAGACCAAATCAAAAATATATCTGAATCATCGAACATAATATTTTTGACAGGAATCAATGAACAAAGTTTTTACTCCTTAAAAAAAATACAGGACCAAATCAATACCGAAGCTGCTCGTAATAGTTCCATTGATTTGAATCCATTCAGAGAAAGATTGAAGGATGAGGATTTTATCCTATTGATAAAAAATTTACCAAAAGAATATTTAACAAATTTAAGAAAAGGGACTCATTGGCTAACAAATATTGGAAAAACAAACATTCGAAATGAAATTGAGAATTCAAAAATTATTGGATATTTCAATCTACCTATTATATCTGAGAAACTTAATATCAAAAAAATCTTATTAATTGATGTCTTAGAGCAATATATTGATCTTAGAGGTGGAATATGGGATAATAATAAAGAAGTCTTTTATTACTCTAAATTTTTAAAAGAAAAAATTGATTCGATAAATTTAATGATAAATATTGAGGAAAAAACAGAAAAAATCAATGAATTAGCCGATCAACTTAATATCAATAAGAATATCATTTTAACCAAGATAAATGAAAATCTTAAATTATTAGGAGATGAAATCAAGAACCAAGATCAAATTGATATAAGTGAATATTTAGATAAATTAGGAATGGATAGAGAAATGTTCATGAATTTTATTCATGATCTTGAACTGAATTATTTTCTGAAGGGAGATTCATTAATTTTAAATCCCGAGAAAATTGAGCTTGCTAAAAAAGATATTAAAGCCATATTAATTAAAGAGGCAAATACCGTTGATTATATTAATTTTGGAAATTTTGACATAAATGCTGATTTAGTCCATTCTTTAATAAAAGAACTAAAACAAAAAGAACAAATAAAAGGTATTTTTCACAAAGAGAATGGAGAAATATTGTTTCATACCGTTCGGGGAATTAAGAACATGATGCTTGAGAACAGCATGCTATTTTCTTTCAGTGATTTATTTTATAATAAAGATCTTGATGAAAAAGAAATCTCATTATTGAAAGAGGTTTTAGATGAATTGATTAACTCACGACAATTAAAAGGAACTTTTGATAAAGAATCTTTAACATTCTCGAGCGAAGATGTAATTTTTGCAAAAGATTATAACATTATTGTTGATGATTTTGGGAGGATAGTAGATGGTTTTACTAAAAAATTTGATAAAGAATTTCAAGTAATTAAAAAAATCTTATTGAAGCGTGATGAAGTGATTTATCCTCAAGAAATTAAACTAATTCAAGAAATTATTGATAGAATCAATATTAATTACGTTAAATGGAGAGCCCAAATAGAATCTATTATAATATCTACAAATAAAAGAATATTGGATGAACAGGGTTATACTTTCAAAAGATATCAAAATTTACCTGAAGATAAAAAACGAGAAATAATCTTATTTAGAGAAGATCCAGATGTTTTAGAGATTGTAGAAAATTTTAATTCATGGGTGAATTTATTTAATGAATTAGAATTAAATTACGGAAAAATTATATTTGCTCAAAAACGTTTGATAAATAATCCCGAAGATACAGAAACAGAAATAAAACTCGAGAATTTATTAGAAAACTTAAATTTGCTTTAATTTATTGAGCTGAGAAATAAACTGTTTAATGTCTATTTCTTCAGTTTGTTTAATTTTATAATTCATTGGATTGGTGATGCCATTTTTTTCTAAAATTGTTCCCTCTTCCTCAAGAAATTTTAATGATCGCCATATAAAATTTATTTTAGAGCGATTTTTCGACTTTATATTATTACATCGTCTAATTCGTTTAGTATTTACCAAAAAAACTTTATTATTAATGCATTTATTAATGGCATCAAGAGTATCTTCTAAATTTTTTAGAAAAAAGTCCATGTTTTAATGTCATTCTCCCAATTGAATTACGTTAGTAATATTATCAAATAAACAAAAAATAATATTCTATTTCAGTATTTTTACGTTACATAATTACATCTACATCATATATAAATCTTTTTAATATTATTTGAAAAGACATTTAGAAGGAGAGTTGGCTCTAAAAATGATAATATACATTAAAATATCTACATAAATAAGAACTCGGAACGAAAATTAAGATATTAAATTATTTTGAGCTAAATTAAATGTGTGCAAAAAAAGATATAAATGTAAAAAAAAAATATTAAACCATTAATATTTCTTCATGAGTATCAATATTCTATTTCAATGTCGGAATACTCTTTTTCCACAGAAAATTAGGGCACAACCTAATTCATTTGCCTTTTCAATAACGATATCATCTCTAATTGATCCTCCAGGATTGATAATAGATTTTGCTCCAGCATTAACTGCAGCTTCCAAGCCATCTGGAAAGGGAAAAAATGAATCTGTTCCCATTATCGAATTCTTTAATTCATCTTCATGACCAAATTCTTTAGCTTTTTGAGCTGCTAATTTGACGACATGAACCCGACTTTGTTGTCCAGCCCCAATTCCGATAGTATATATGCCATTATCGTATGTTTGAGCAAAACACGCTGAATTAGATTTAGCCCATTTGGATACTTTATATGAAAAAATAAGTGCTTCTTTTTCTTCTTGACTAACTTGTTTCTTGCTCACTACCTTCCATTCTTTTATTATAGGTTTATAATCATATTCTTGAATCACTACTCCTCCAAGAGTGGAACGTAGCTCTAAATTTTTGTAGATCTCATCTCTTTTATTAAGAAAGTCGCCAAATTCCAAGATTCTCATATTTTCTTTAGTTTTTAATATTTCTAAAGCTTCTGGTTCAAATGATGGTGCCATCAATACCTCAATAAAGATTTTTTCTTTATTAACGATATAATCAGCAACTTCTTTAGATAATGGTTGATTTACACCCCATATCCCCCCAAAAGCAGATAAGGGATCACAACTAAAAGCCATTTGTACTGACTTTAATTGATCTTGTTTGTCTATTGCCATTCCATTTGGGGATGTATGTTTTAATATGGCTGTAACAAAATTATCTTTCCCGAAATCTAAAAGCATCTGTATGCAAGCATCTATGTCTAAATAATTATTAAAAGAGATTTCCTTTCCTCCCAATTGATTTAAATTATGTAGACCATATGATGCAGAAGTATCTCGGTAATAAGCTGCTGCTTGATCCCAATTTTCACCATACCTACAATCTTGGACCTTTTCAAAGACTTTTATTATTGTTTTAGGCAAGACAGATTCAGGATTGTAAATAGTTTGTAAATAATTTGCAATTGCTGCATTATAATCCGCCATTATTGTAAATACATCTTGAGCAAGAATTAATCTCGTTTTCTCAGTAATAGCTCCTTTATTTTTTCTAAGTTCCTTTAGTAAATCATCATAATATTCAGGACTAGGAACAACAATAACATCAGGGAAATTTTTAGCAGCAGCTCTTATCATGGTGGGGCCTCCAATATCTATCATCTCCAAGGCATCTTCAAGTTTAATTCCAGGTTTTTCAATTGCTTCTTTGAACTGATATAAATTGCATACCACCATATCTATAGAGGGAATATCATATTTTTCAGCATCTTTTATATCACTCTCAAGACTCCTACGATAAAGAATTCCTCCCTCAACTTTAGGATGTAAAGTTTTTACCCTTCCATCAAACATTTCCGGTGAGTTTGTATAATCTGAAATTCTTGTAACATTTAGCTGATTTTTTTCTAATAATCTTGCTGTACCCCCTGTAGATAAAATTTCAACATCAAATTCATTTACTAAAGCCTTGACGAACTCAAGAACTCCGCTTTTATCATATACTGACACTAAGACTCTTTCTATTTTTTTCATTTATAGTCCTCTCAAATAATTATTTTCATGAATTAAAATTAAGCATGAATAATAAATTGATTTAGATTAATGTTTTTAATAATGATTTAATAATTTAGATGGGTAAATCTCAGTTAATTCTTTAACTTAAGGAATAGCGTCCCATGAGATCATGAGGACGTTGTTCAATCTGACCAGAATGAGATACAATCCCCACTTTAGCTTTTTTCATTGCATTTAGATTCTTAGCACCCGCATAAATCATTCCACTTCTTAATCCCTCTTTTAGCGTGGATAATACTCCAGATACGCTACCAACAAAAGGAACATAATCAGAAACACCTTCTGGTAATGTTTTTGAACCTTCACCTTCAATATAGCGATCAAGGATATATTTTGAAGTGCGAGCTTCCTTTGAACCCATCCCCCGATATACCTTTACGATTCTCCCTTGTATGTTATCGATATAACCCGGTGATTCTTCACATCCCGCAAAAAAATGTCCAGACATTATCATGTCCGCCCCAACAGACATGGCTTTGGGTAAATCACCAGGATTTTTAAATCCTCCATCAGCAATCAATCCTACTTTGGGATTATAATCTGCTATGGCATCTGCAACTTGTGCGGTTGCGAATAAGGTTGGAGCACCAACTCCAGTTTGTATTGAAGTTGAACATATAGAACCACTTCCCATTCCCACCTTTAATCCAATGAATTTATCAGGAAAATCACATTTAGTTAGTAAATATTCCGCTGCTTCATAAGTGCCTATATTACCTAAGATAAAATCGGAATCCAAGGTTTCCATCAATTTTTTTGCGCCATCTATATCCACTTTTTTATAAAATTCTGCGACATCTATGAAAAATATATCAGTGTAATTATCAATTTCCTTTAAAATCTTAAGGGATGATAAATTTTCGGGAAATTTAGGACTAATAGCTAGAGCACATAGTAATCGTCCTTCTTCATCTTTTGAAGCTAATGGAAATTCGGGTTTAAGATCTTTTATTGTAATTAATCCCTTTAATAGACCATCTTCCACGATTGGCAGCTTTTCTATTCTATTTTCGAATAATTTATTAAGAGCATCTTCCCTTGAAGCACCAGGAGCAATAGAAATTACTTCTTTTGTCATGTAATCCTTAACATTTCCAGAATTAATCAATTCTTCATTATAAGGAAAATCTCTTTTTGTAAATATCCCACATACCTTTTTTTTATCATTTACAACGACTAGTCCGCTAATACCATCACTTTCCATTCGTAATTTTGCTTCAGCAAGTTTTGCATTCACTTTAATGGTTGCAACATCATCAATTACAAAAGATCTCGCTCTTTTAACTTTTCGGACCATATCTAGTTGCTTTTCATAACTGCAATTACGATGAAGCACTCCTAATCCGCCTAGTAATGCCATTTTTATTGCCATTATCTCTTCAGTCACCGTATCCATTGCAGAGCTAATAATCGGTAAATTAAATGTATATTTACCTAATCGAGATGTTACATCAACATCATCTATATCAAAATCTGTAAATCCTGGTAAAATGAGCATGTCATCAAATGTAGCGACAAGGTCATCGGAGTGGATTTTTTTGCGGAAATAATCTGACATTTTATACACACATGCTTTTTGTTATTAAATTAAAAAAAATAATTAAGAATAACTAAATATTTCTAATTATAAAGATTCTCTACTATAAAATTTTATTGATAATTCACTATCATAATTTTCTTTTTATCAAAAATTAATTCGAATTATTTTAAAACTTATAGACTCACCCGATTTTCACGAGGGAGGTTTTGGATACTTGGGGAATTTATATAATGATCTAATGTTCTAATAAATGCTTCTCGATCTTCTTTAATATTAGCGGATTCAATTGAACAATAATTACTGATATGATCATTGTATACCTGAGAAGTTACGTTCTCTCCTAATCGTGCAATAATTTCTCTTTCCTCCCTTAAACAATCCACGGGTTTTAACAATTCAAACCGACCTGCTTTCCATTCTTTCCAAAGAGGTGCCGTAGGTATAATGTTTAGAGTTCTAAATCTAAATATCGTCGGATTAATATCTGTTAGAACACGGGCAGTTTCTGAAACATGATCTTCAGATAATTCATAGCTACCCAAACCAAGAAGAACATACATGCTAAGCTGGATCCCCGCATTTAAAAGCATTTTTCCCGCCTTGATAAAAGATTCGGCGTTAGTTCCTTTCTTCATGATTCTCAAGATTTTATTCGAGCCAGTTTCCAGTCCCATATAAACTATAGTTAATCCGGCTTTGGATAAAGCTTTAAGCTTATCATCAGTTTTTCTAAGAACATCTAATGCCTTACAATAACAACTAATCCGTGGTACATCATGCAATTTTTCTTTTACGTGTTTTATAACTTTTTCAAGGTAATCTGTTGAAGCAGAGGTTGCATTTCCACCTGCTAAAAAAACGGGATATCCATGATAATTTTTTCTAGCAAAACTATCTATATCACTAAATACAGCCTCTAAAGGTCTTATAGCATATCCTTGGATTGGAGAACCATCAGCATTTTTATACATTCCACAAAATTTACATTTATTCCATGAACATCCTCCTGTAACAGCAATTAATATGGAATATGCTTCTACTGGAGGTCGATACATTATATTAGAAGGAGGAATTAAACTTGTCATCAAAATCACTTTACCTTAAAAAATAACAAAACGTAATTAACCAATAACTTGTTTATTAAAATGATCCTTTACAAAAATTTAGATTTTACGATTATAATTGATATGTCTAAAGATAACATTATTCTATGATCTAAAGATTAGTTTATGAAAACCAACATCATAATCAATGACAAAGAAGATTAATAAGATATTACAATTTAAGGATTTGGAATCAAAAAGTATCTTTAAATCACATGAGCAGGGAAACTAGAGAATTTTAGCATTAAATCTGTCAATTTTTTGAATACCTCTAGAACATTATAATTCTCTAGAGCACTGGTTCTATAAAATCCATCCAAATCCTTTTCCTTTATGTATTCTTGGATTATTTCATTCTTTACATGTTGCCATTCAGGAACTTTTTCTAATAGATCCCTTTTACTAGCCACTAATATTATTGGAATTTCGGGATTAATTGCATTTTCTCTAACCTGCTCATACCAATAATCTAATTGTTCAAAGGAAGTATAATTTATGGAATCAAATACCAATAAGGCACCACTGGCACCATCGATGAATTTTTTGATTAGAGATTTAAATTTATCCTGTCCTGACATGTCAAAAATACTGTTGCTTACAAATTTCTCCATTCCAGGTGGGTGGTATTTTCGATCTTCCATTTGGATTTTCAAATAAGTGCTATGAAAATTAATACCAATGGTCATTTCAGTATTCATGTTGAAAGAATTGAAACAATACCTATTAAACAAACAAGTTTTACCTACTCCTCCCGCGCCAAGAATCACAATTTTAAAAGCATATTCAATGTCCTTTTGAGCAGCCCACATAAATAAACTAACGCGTGAAAGAGTAATTATTAATAAATGGCAAATATATACGAAAAAAAATGTGAACTCTAATTAATAGTTTTATAATTTGAGAAAGGTATGAAATTTATTAAAAAGTAATTAAATTGCAGGAGTGATTCTGAAATGATTTTAAATCCTCTTCAAGAAGATAAATTAATCAATTTCATTTTTTAAAAGCCAATTATAAATGATCTCTTGAAAAGTTTTTATGTGTAATTTTTTTTTTAATATTCTTAAAATTCACGTTTAAATATATAATCACAGAATTCATTGAAAAAAACCTTTTGATTTTTGTTAAGGTCAGGATATATTTCCGATAAGGAATTTTTTGCTTGTTCGATTAAATTTTGAGAAAAATGCTGTGCGATTACATGAGAATTAGTTTGCTTGAATATAGTATCAACTTGTTTTATTTCACTTTTATTTAATGGTTCTGATTTATTATAGAGTTCATTTAATATTTTCGATTGTTCTTCGTCCGTATTTTGAATTGCAACAATATACAAAAATTTCTTCTTTTTCTTTTTAATATCTTCTTGCTCATCAATAATATCGTCCTTTATAGCATAAGCTTGGCCAATTTTAAGCATTGCTTCAGATAAAGGTTCGACTTGATAATGTATATTTCCTCCCGCCAAAATTGCACCGATATTTACTGCTTTTTCAAAAATCCGTGCTTTTTGAAGTTCAGCAATGTCTAAATATTGTTCCAT
>CAZRIR010000042.1:0-10418 GCA_964600195.1 uncultured archaeon
AATACTAGGAGTAAAATATTTCAAATCTTCAGGAGAATACGGAGGGTCATTAGGAAACCGTTTATTGCAAATAGAATAAAGATGACAAGATAAACATGTATGTGGGGTGGAAGTTCTTGGAACTTTCTTGATATTCCTTGCCCACTTTAGCATTAACTTTATGTGTTGGAATAAAGTGGGAAAAAGTATCTCCATATCGCTCCATTCAACTTCACGTTTGCTAATGCCATCTTTTTTTAAATAATATAATACATATTTAGGTTTGAATTTTAGTTGTTTGTATACCACATAAGCGTAAAGTGCTAGTTGGACAATATCACTATTAAAAAATTCTTCGGTATTTGTTTTAAAATCAATAAGAAACACCTCTTTAGTTTCTTGGTCCATCCAGAGTGAATCAATTCTAGCTCTTAATTTAAAATTATTATTGATCTCAGGAATACTGACAGTAAAAGTTTGTTCATTTGTTAAAAAAGTTTTAGTAAACGCTTCATTTGACGGATATAATTTAAAAGCTTTTTTTAAAAGATCAAAAATAATTTTCAAACCTTGCTCAATAAGATTCCATAATAACTTACTATTTTTCTCGAGATCTTCCAATTTTTGATATTTGTTAGAAAAAGTGATAATTTTTTCATAATATAAGCGATATACAAAATTCCTCGTTGATTCTATGAATTTTTCATAATCAATTTCTCCAGAATTCTTTAGAAAGAAATTCATATCACATACTGACATCTGTTTTACGGTTTTATCAAGAATATTATGGACAATTGAACCTAAAATTAATCCTGTATAGGGAAAAGGTTTTTTATTAAAAAATTTGTTAAAAATGAATATACGTGGACATTTTAGGGCTAATTTCACGTTAGTAACCGAAAAAGAATTAACTAATTTTTTTTTTTGAATATTGATGCACCTCTACAAAAATCCTATTATATCTTTTTTAGGACGAGAAGCTATTAAAAAGCCATTTTCTGCTTTAACGCTTAATATAGTTATCAATTCTTCCTGTTCCATGCGTTTACATACATTATCTATAGCATTACGTGGCATTTCAGCAATTTCATTGTATAATGTAGTAACATTGATTAGAGGCGAGTGTTTTAATATTCTCAAGATCTTTTCTAAAATAATTATATCTTTCTTTACGTCTACTTCTTTTACTGAATTGGATTTTTTATTTTGCTGAGTAAAAGTTCCCTGAAACTCAGGATTATAAGGCTTCATTATATCATTGGATGTGTCTGATACACTTGGTTGTTGTATATATCTTTTTTCTTCATTTATGGAAAAAATATTTCTTAAAAAGAATGTTTCTTCATGTATTGTATTATAGATAAATTTCAATATTTCAGATCTTTTTATAATATAAGTTTCCATTTGCAAATCCCCACCAGTAGCTTTTTCTAAAAGAATTTTCATGGCTAATATAATGCTAAGCTGTATCTCTGGAACATATACAACTTTTATCCTCTGGGATAGTTCCTCAATAATTTTCTGAGAGGCATTAAATCGCCCTTCTATTTGCATTTCTTCATCTCGAACTATAATAGCATTCCAATTGGTGTTGTTAAGTAAATATTCTTTTATACGCTTAGTATAACTCGAAAGTGATACACCATTATCTGAATTTGTAATATGAGTTAATATTAATCTTTTCTTTTGTTGATTTTGAAGAGATATTAAAAAAGATAACGGTTTTTGATTTTTATTTTTTCTTATATTAGGTTTTATATCTATAAAACTCCAATCAAATAAAGTCCAATTATTTCTAGCACATTCTTTAAATAAATCGTTAAAAAAACCAATTATTGTATCTTCTTTCTCAGGATTGCTCATGCTTTTTATTTGTGTAGTATAACAATCTTGAGCATAACTATTAAAAATTTTTTCAATGTATGCTTGAAGTTTTTCAACCTTTTGATTTTCATTTTGATAATATTCTGTGTTTGCTATATTTTCTTCTGTACTAGTAATAATCTCGTGTAAAATTGGTTCTTTTTTTATCATTTCAAATTTTTCTGATACTCGTCTTATCAAACCTCTGGGATTCCATCCTGTATTCTTACTTTCTGAAAGAATAAAGTCATGAGTAAAGGGAAAGGATTCATAGGGTAAGTTTAATTGATTTTTATATCCTTCCCATAATATATTCATCCTTTTCTCAACTAAATGAATTGCTTCTGATTTATTAAGACTCTTTAAATTCAACACATGGTTTATTCTTCCTTTTGCAGCTGAAGATATATTAGATGATATATTTTCACTCCAATATTGAGTATTACACATTATAAGAATTACTAAATTACGAAAAGTATTGAAATAATTCATTAAAAAATCAAATAATATACTTATCCCACGCTCCTCCAAAAATCTATCATATACGGATTCGAGCTGATCAAAGCATAATAAAACACAACCTTTAGATAATTTTAATATTGCTTGGAGGGTTTTAAATGCATAATCTTCAGAAGTAATAGATTTTTTAATTTGTAGTAAATCAAGAGTACCTTCATCCAGATCAATTGCCTTAAGCCAATCTTGTGCCCAAATTCTTAATTTTGGATCTAATAAATAAAATAATACACGTAAAAAAGTTGAATCGATCTCTGGATTATTTATAGTAATAAAACTAATTATAGGTTCAATTAAACTATTCCGTTGATCTAGTGATAATTTTTGAAGAAAATCATATAATTTATCACTTTCGTTTCTGAATTTTAATATTTTGTTATAAATTTCTTCATTATCAACAGTCATTTTTCCACTATTTTTAATATCTTTTAGTGAAAAAAGAACAATACCTAAAGTAAATTGTATAAGAGGTGGTAATTTTCGATTTTTAGATGGCCTTAATAAAGATATCATTAATTCACGTAATATATGCTGATTAATTTTTGCTATATCCCCTACTGGTCGCACGTAAACAAATAAAAAATCGTGTTTCTCTTCTGCTTTTCTTTGGATTCTTGCAAGAAGGTGCGTTTTTCCCAATCCTGGTTCTCCCAAGATAAGAAGCATTTGATTAATGCTTGATTGATTAGAAATATTAATTGCATTATAGACCTTATCCGAAATCGATTGATTTATCTCAGAAACATCCTGAATATCTTCCCATACATCTCCTACGACAGAATTAATGAAAGGATTTGGAGATTCTTTCAAATATTTGTGGAGTTCTTCCATTTCATTTCAACATTCATTTTAAATGCTTAATTTCTCCTTGAAATAGATTTTTTCTTTGTATTATAAGTTAATTGCGTAGAGATATGTAATAAATAAGACCTCGATTAGATATATCAATACCTTTTTCAGGATATTTTACTAGTTTAGGATCATTGGCAATATGAAGGTCAATAATTCGATCGTCTTCTAAAGAAAATAACATATTTTTAAAACTTTCCCAATCCATTTCTGGGAGTGATAAATTTATTTCTTTCCAGATTTCTGGAATCGGAACTTCTCCACCAAATATGCCTCCTTGATTTAATCGATCATAAACTAATTTCAATTTTTTATAGAAATTATCAGGATGGTTATTAATAGTTTTAATATGAGTCTGATTAGATGAGAAATTACTAATTTTTTTTTTTAAATCTATCAATTCATTCATAATCGTTTCAATTCGATCAAAATAAGGCTGGCAATACTTACTTACTTGTTCCATGATTTCCGAAAAGGACATTATAATACCTTTCCCAGTTATACTTTTTGAGGATGTTGAAGGTTTTTTAGAAGCTCTGGGTTGTTTTTTTGCAGATTCTAATACTTCAATATTTTTATCACCTGGTAATTCTGGAGCTTCAAAGATTTGTCTTGGTTTATTTGTAACCATTATCATTAATCCGTTCTCTATAAGTTCATCTTTTAATTTTTTTGATACTGTTTTTTGTAAAAGAGCCTTTAAATTATTATTATCAAATGTTCCTCCTTTTTGTTTCATCAACTTCCACAAATTAAATGCGTCTTTGCTAATTTTTAATGACATGATGAGAAATCCGTAATAGAAATAATTGAAATTATTTCAAAATAATATTAAATTAATTATAATATTGGAAAATTAGTTATTTATCTTTTATGTAAAAAATTTTCCTAATAATCGGTTAATTCTTAAAATTTATCTTCATAATATCACCTTTGTAAATTCTTACTTGATAGTGCAATTCATTCACTAAAGTTTTGATTGTTAATCTTGGTGCAATTAGACATTTGTCACAAATTTGGTAATAGTCCTTTAAATTATTACTTAAAATTAAAAAAGATTTAGTCAATTTTAATGCCTTTAGATTTTAATATAGCTAATTGAGTACCCTTTCCGTATCTTACCCACATTTTACAAAAATCTAGAAAATTTGAGGAAAAATCGTGATATACAATTGTCTTTATTTCCCTCATAATATAATATCCTTTATTTCTTAGTCTCAAGCAAATATCTGTATCTTCTCCTCCTGCAAAACAAAAACGATTATCAAATCCACCAATTTTAATTAATGGGCTTTTTTTAAAACAACAATTAACAGTAGGCAAGTAATCAAAATGTTTTGGAGCCTCGAGAATTTTATGATATTCATAATATTGACTTAAAATATCGTGATTTAAGGATTTTACAGGCCCTCCAACCCCAACTAATTTCTTATTTGAATTATACAGTCTTATGATAATGTATTTAATCCATTCCCTATCGACAAATGACATCATCATCTTTAAACGCAACAAGATCATTTCTTGAATTAATTATTCCTAAATTTCGAGAATCTGCGAGGTTCTTGTTTAAATTTTTAAAAATTAATTTCTTATAATAATCTTTTTTGATGAATTTCCATTTTTCGAGTGATCCTGGAGTACCGTCATTTGAATTATCATCTATAATAATAATCTCATCGGGAATTGGATTTAATCTATCTAAGCTTTTTAATAAATGAAATAGTTTCATCACTCTATTATATGTTGGTATGGCTATGGTTGCGTCAATTTTTTCTTTACTCATCATTTTTAGACCTTAATCGATTCTTAAATTAGCGTTAATATGACACGCCGTAATTCCACAAGCTCTATCACATCCTTCCATCTTTCTTTTGATATTACGCACTATTTCACCACACCATAATTCATCTATGGATGACTTTCGAATATTTCCTATCTTGTGCAGAGGGCTCGGGATGTCATTAAAACAAAATTTTACATTTCCATAGGTATCAATGATTAAATTTTGCTCGAAGGATTTACATGGATTATTTTTTTTATCTAAGAATTCAGGATTCATAAATTATGATTTCCATAGCATTATTTCCTCTCTTGAATTCATTATAAAACAATTATTTTGTTTTTCTTTCAATAAATACTCTATAGCAAGATCAATTTCCTTATTTGATTTAGGAAATTCCCTGAAAGTTTCATACCACTTTTTAGGTATTGATCTCCAAAATGGATGTTGAAGCGGTTGGAACATTATTCATGAAGGGGTAATGTTTGCCGATAGTGTAGGTTTGGGGAAAAGTTCTCACTTATGTCGTTATTAGAAAATTTAAAACCAAGACGAGCTTTATTATTAGCTCCAGCACAACTAAGAAAAACTTGGAAAATGAACTTAGAAGAACATAATCTAGATCAAGTAGTTAAGTTCTATTCAATTGAAAAACTAGCTACCAAAATTCCACAAAAAGAATCTGGTGAAACCTTTTATTATGATTTAATTGCCATTGATGAATCACACCTATTTCGTAATCCAAATACGAAACGATACAGAAATTTGATGAAACTATTACCTCGAGGTCGATATGAAAAAAAGATTTTAATCTAAATTGAATTGAAAAAACTAATGAATACGATGATAAACTAAAATAAGTAAAATTTTCTAGTCATATCTCAAAAATTAATTGAATACAAATTTATTTTCTTATCCATCCTGTTAATATGTCCCTAAGAGATTTCACATTATACAAACATTTTTGGCAAATATATAAATAAATAGATTTAAATGGTTATAATAGAAGGATAAAAGGATTGAGATAATCGTGACTGGAGTAAAAGAATTATACCAAGAGGCTCGAGGACAATTCAAAAACGGTAATTATGCTGAAGCAATACATATTTTTGAAAGATTATTAGAATACAATCCTAATTTAATAGAGATTATGAATAACCTTGCTTTATGCTATGTTAAATTGGGAAATTTGGATAAAGCAATTGAAATATACACACGCATAAGAGAAATTGATCCCAAAAAGGAATTTTTATGGCGTAATCTTAGTATTATTTATTACCGTAGAGAAGAATTTGATAAAGTAATCGAAGTCTGTAAAGAAGGATTGAATATAAATCCTGAAAATGCTTTATTTTGGAATAATTTAGCAGTAGCTTATAGTCACATGGATAATAATGATGAGGTAATAAAATGTTATATAAAAGCGTTAGATATTGATTCAAATTATAAATCTGCTTGGTTAAATCTTTGCATAGCTTATTTAAGGAAAGGTGTTATTTTCAATTTTGATTTTGAAAAGTTTAAACCTAACACAGAAGTAGCATGGTATTTTTTATCAAAAGTTCTTTATCAAGCAGCTTTATTTGAGGATGCGATTGAGAGTTGTAATCATTGTCTGGATTTAAATCCAGGATTTCACGCGGTATATATTTTACGTAATAAAATTAAAATGAGTTTAAAAAGAAAAACAATCCATCAAAAAGAAAAAACCAAAATTTCAAGTAAAGTTAAAGAAAAAATTCCAGAAATGAATGAAAGACAAGATAAAAGTAGTATAGATTTCATAGAAGAAGATCCATACTTTAAAAGATTTAAAAAATTTCAAGAAAAAAAGCAAAAAAGGAGTATCATTGATAAGGATGATAAAAGTGATAATATGTATGAAAGATTTAAGAAGGTTCAACAAAAAATCCAAAAAAGAAATATGGAGCCTGATTATAATCTTAAAAGTTCTATAGAAGATGAAGAAAACAAAAATTTTCAAAAAGATCCTCTTTTCAATGTTCTTCCAGAAGGAAAGAAGCAACAAAAAGAAGCATTTGAAAAAAATATAAAAATTTTCTCCGAGGTTTCTAAATCTAAAGAAATATTCATCAATAATAAATATTATCGAATAAAAGATATTTATTTTGTAATAGATGGTGCTAATGTCGCTTTAGATAAGCAAACTACGGAAAATAAAGGAAGATTATCCAGTATTGAAATGATCAGAAAGAAATTTGCGTATTTAGGAATTAAAATGAATCAATTTAAAATTATTTGTGATAAATCATTGCGATATAATATTGATGAGCCATCACTTTATTTAGAACAAGTAAATAGAGATCAAATAATCGAAACACCTGCTGGTACTGAAGCAGACCATTTTATTTTACAATTCGCTCGAGAAAAAAGTGGTTTTGTAATATCTAATGATAGATTTATGGATTTTTATGGTATATTTGGTAAAGAATGGATTCAAGAAAGGAGAATTACCTTTAAGCTAATTGATAACAAGATATTTTTTGATAAAATTTATCAAATTGACAAATAACTTTAAAAAAAAATAAAAAATTTTTGATTTTAATTAAATTAATTTTTTTTTTCTAATGAATGATTAAAGGAGTGTAAAATAAACCCTTTAACCTAATTCGGAAATTATATTGGTATTTATCGATACATTGATTCTAATTTCAAATCATTTTATTTCCACAGTTTTCACAAAAGTTACTCTTGACAACAGCACCACATTGTGGACAATATTGGATCGATTTTTGTTGTTCTGGTATTGCCTGTTGAACAATGATATTTTGATTAAGAACTTGTTTGGAGGCGCCACCAATTTCCCTGCGTGCAATCAGATAATAAAGTATTCCTGGTATTATTCCAATACACAATAATATGAATAATAGACAATAACTTCCCGTAAAAGACTTTCTTGCCATTTTTTCATCACTTCTTTGATTTTTGAATTTTGATAATTCTTAAATTATTATACCTAAATGATCATTAAGAAGTTGAAACTCAACCTAATGCTTGTTATTAAACATGATAATCTATATTTTTAAAATTCTGCAACTTAACAAGCTTGATAAAATGAGAATGTCCTAAAATTGAATATATTTTTATCGTTTAATAGCTTTGAATTGTATTTTTAAAAATCGGGGTTACTAACACTCGCGTTAAAAAATTTATCCAATTAATTGACTTTTCAAGAAATTAGATCTTTTTTACCTAATTCATGAGTTAAATATCTCTTTTATTTATGGGATGAATTTATTAGTCATATTTAACCCATTATCACTAAATCAAGTATTTAAAAATATTTAATATTTCTTCTCCGATGGGAGTTAAATAAATCTTTTTATTCCGCTTATCATCAGATATTTTTATATATATTAAATCCTTTGAGATTGGATCCAAATATCGTTTATTTAGTTTAGCATAATAGCTTGACCGTTCCTTTCTATAATCTTCGTTCTTGCGGTTTAATTTTATTACATCTTTTTCAATCAGGGTATCCAATAAATCTTTCTTGTAAATGAACTTGTAATCTTCCTCAAAATCCTTATTTTTATATTTTTTTTCAATCATGTTATTAATAATTTTTAGGACTTTGATGAATACTTTCTTAGGTTTTTTTATGGGAAACACTAGTGGTCTTTTAATGAACATTTCTCCGCTATGTCTTGGTAATGCTTTTGGATCATAATGTGAGGAATACATGTAGTATGTTTCGCAGTCCCAGAGTTTAGACGCTTCAGCTGCGGCTAACGCAGTCATTTTTGATCCAGACCCTACATTAAAATAAATCTGACACCTGGGGTCCTCTTCTCTCTCGTTTTTTATAATTTTTGAAAGTTCTTGAATGATATCTATATATTCTGTATAATCGATTTCCTGATGTATTATCTGTAGATTAGGTAATTTATTTTTAAATAGCTCCTTATTTTTTATGAAAAAATCCATGTGTTCATCTTTTTGACCCGTAGATTTAATTGAAGCTGTAAAATAATATACTTTATTAGGAGAATGGTTTAAAATGGGTTCAGTTATTCTCCTATCTTCAGCAGAATTAAAAACAACATGAATTTGCCGTGGAAACATTTTAAGACCCATCTAATTTCTCATATCGCTATAGATTCAAATCTTTCAATTAACTTTTTAAAATCTTAATGGCAAGTTATTATATAAATTAATGTAGCTAAATTATTTAAATCCACTTTATCACAGTACTTTGATTAAATTTGTTCAATGATTTGAATTGTTGTATTTGAAGAATCTTGTTGTTCTATAATTGTAAAATACTTTTTTTCAATAAATAAAACCATGTTTATACTAATAAAATAGTGAATCCGTTATTCTTTAACCAAAAAATCCGATTTTGAAAGATATCTTTTTGGAAAATACTTCATTACACCCATTGCAGCAGTTCGATTGGCACCAACATTGGTATATTCACCTAATTTACATAAAATGTCAAGCCAACGGCATTTATCTTCAAAATCTTGATTAACATGCTCATAATCGTAATTCTTATCTAATCTTTCGAGCAAATGAACATAATATTTTCTATTAATTTTTGATACGGTATATGATACATTACCAATACCACCCACCACAGGTTTAGGTTTACCGATCTCTGATTGAACCGTGCGCATTTTATAACTACTAACGTATACATGAGCATTTACCCAATCTTGGAATTCTTCAAGCTCGATTTCACTCTCTCCATTCATTATATTATTCCAAATACGCGATAAATTCCCAAACATGATTATGGGAATGGGAAAACGCATCGGAAAATCTCCCATGCTCGTATTAAAATAAACAGGACGAAAAAATCTGATCCGAAATAATTTTATCGGACGGGCTTGTTCTATAAGATTCCTAAGATCAATACGTTCAAATCCAATTTTTGAAATATTATATTGCTTTTGGCCTAAAACTAACGAATTCTTTTTACTGGAAATAATGTCATTTAAAAGAGCATCGTTCATGTTATCATTATAGATTGTAAGAATGAAATCCAATTTAGGAATTTTCTCATTAATGATGAAATTAATAGAATAAGGACGAATTTTCTCTCGCTCGTGGAAAACGTGAACCAAATCAGGTTTTATTTCATGTAACCATTTCATGATCACTCCACGGAAAATATAGCCATATGGGTGTTCATAAGGTTTAATTCTTCTATCTTCAGGATACAAAACAAAAGTTAATTTAATCAATTTTAGTAATTTCCTCTTTTTTTAGACCTATTCTCCTATCATAACCGTAAAAGTTTTTGTCTGTAACGTAAATATTTCTATTTGAATCATAATTATAACCCTTTGCTTTTCGAACGTTTAGATTCATAATTATATTTCTCGCTTGAAGGTATTTTTTTTTAGAAATAAGGTTATCATAATCTAACAATCTTTCATTTGGGATAATATCAATATTCAATTTT
>CAZRIR010000043.1:0-10380 GCA_964600195.1 uncultured archaeon
AAAAGATTAAAAAAATTCAAGATTCAAATAAGTACGTTAACTTCAAGACCAACTAATACAAGCGCTTTGTTAAGTGCGATGGTTGCGGCACTTCTTATCCCCTGCCAAAAAGGGGTTCGCTCAGCATTTCAGCTTGGGCGGACCAACCCTGCTTTAACTGCTTGGAACGGGAGATATGCGAGCCAGTCAACCTATTCGTCAAGCAATTTACCGAACTGGAGGTGAACGGTTATTAAAAAGCATTATCTTTTCTTGTTAGGTATTTACATTCTTCTCTCTTGTGTAATGGTAGCAGTTCCCCTTGGGAAGCAGGATAATGGTTTATGGTACCTCGATTGAGGAACCCGAGCCCACTATCAACGTCAAGACCAGCGACGCAACGCTCATAACAATACCATTATTTCTTCTTCAGTAAAATGCGATTAATTCCTTCCCTCTACGAGAAAGGTGATGACGCCGGGAACATCGCTTGCAATTCGCTCGGCAATTTCTTGATTGAAAACTTTTTTTGCCACGGGATCTCCGATTTCTGCCAGCTTTTTCAGCAAGGAAAAGGCCAAATTTTTGCTCCGGGGTGATGTCTAATTTACGATAGTCATCAGATAGATCCATTGTTTCTTATTCATCGATAGACCCAATGCTATCATACTTTTCAAGATCCCGGATATCGAATTCGATCATGAAATACTTGCACTGATCGAACAACATGTCGTCAACATAGATATTAGTATACCCTTCTTCGAGCCGAAGGGTGATGTACTTGTTGACTTTAAATTTTTTGCCTAGCATAATAATAATAATAAAATGGTCCTATTTTATATAATAAAATTGAATGCTATTTAAATGAAAAGAGTCTTAAAATAAAAAAAACAAAAATCGTGATGTATCTGTTTCTTTCACTCGAGCATCCCAATAAACAGGTAGATCTCATCCCTTCGGACATTGCCCGAGTATTCAAGATAATGGATGAGGATGCCGTTGATTTGAAATATATAATTATTTATATGGGATGATATAATTTTTTTAAAAATTTTTTTTTCTTTATTTTTGTTTATGTTGAGAGAAATCAGTTCTCTATTTAGACCTTGATTTTTCAATTACTAAGAGACTAAAGAATTTTAAATTGAATTCTTCCAGAGATATCGCATTTTTTATTAAAAAAATAATTCACTTTTTAATTTCTTTACTATATCAGGCTAAATCTGATAGAAAATTACTAATTGAATTGGGATATTCCCCCTTTCAGAAGATTTCCCTTTTGTCTTAAGCCAATAGTATCCTTCCAAATTATTTTTTCAGGTATTTTTTTTATCTTATTATTACCAATAAAGAGTTCTTCAAGCCACGTAAGATCAGCAATCTCAACAGGAATCTCTGTTATTTCATTGTCATTAATTTTTAATCTCTTTAAATTCTTAAGATTAATTATCGAATTTGGAAGAAATTTTATTTTATTATCAGATAGATCTAATGATTTAAGAGAAGTTAATTTGAAGCGTGATTCTGGAACTTCATATAAGTTGAATCCTGATACTTGAAGATGTTTTAATGATTTTAGATGAATGATTCCTTCAGGAAAGACCTTCAATGAAAAAGGACCATCATATCTCGATAAATTTAGACTTTCAAGCGCTTGGAGTTTTGGATGATTTTTAATATCTTCCATTGTTAATGCTCCGAAATAACCGAGTAATATCAAATGTTTTAGGATCTCTTCAAGCGAAATCTCTTTTTCATGTCGATTTTTATTATATTCTTCTATATATTGCTGTTCAATGGAAGATTTGTCTTTGTTGGCAAATCCTTCGAGACGTATAGTAACCGCTTCGTGATATGTCCGAAATTCTCGTTGTTTTTCGAGGATTTCAAGACATTTTTTTCGCAAGTCTCTTACCAGTTTAAATTTCAATTTCACCTCATCATCAATAAGATACAAATACCCCCTTCTCGTGAGAATTTTTTTCGAGTGAGTATCCTTTTCAAGCGACTTTATAGTGGCTTTTATCATATATTCTAAGAGTATCTTGCGTTCTTCTTCAGTAAAATCTTTTAAATATGCAGGTCTCCATAGATATTCGATTGTTGGTAGCCATCCGCTTTCAAGTTTTTTTGCAAATTCTTCCTTATATTTTTTTTTTGCTATAATATCCCCTAAATCTTTTAATCTGCTAAGAAGTGGAAATCCAAGTCGAGAATCAATTATCCTCATATCGTAGTCATTTTCAACCCAGGCTTGAAGGTTTGAACAGTGTCCCCAAAATTCCTGTTCGGGAGAAATTGATAATTTTTTATATTCATGAGAGCGATCATGAAGTTCCATCTCATCTATGGATTGGATTTCATCATATTTTTCTACGTCATCCGTGTCAATGTGAAACATTAGATAAATACATTTCAAAAATTTTTTCTGATTGAAATATATTACTGTTTCGTTATTTTCCAGTTTTAATTCAATATATTCATTGATTTTGTATCTTAACATTATTAATGATATCTATCTATTTCTTCCATATTTATTGTTGTTTTTATCTATGGATTAGGATCATTCTGTTTATAAAATAAATAGAAATTAAATTATTTAAATAAATAAGATTATTTTCTTGTAGGAAAAATTCAGATTAGATTTAGGAAAATTGTATAAAAAGATAAAAGAAATTATTTTAAAATTAGATCATCAAAGTTAGGGATTGAAATGAATTTAATTCCTTTTTTTTCAAGTTTCTTATGTACATTTTCTACCGTTTCGGGCAATAATTTTTCATATAAGATTAGTCCAATCGCGAATAAACCTGTAATGAATAAGGGAAGCACTATTAAAATCAATGGTGTGAGGATAGCCACATCTCCCGGTTTAAGTACATTAAAACATCTAATGATGATGTTGACTAAGAGCAAGATCGTAGAAATCCCGGTAAAAAATTCTAATACTTGTTCGTATAATCGATGCGTTCCTCCAAGATGAGGTAATTTGTTGTTTTTTTTAAAAGTCCTGTAAAAAATCATGCCAGAATCTTCCAGCAACCAAACTGGTACAGATACAAAAATTGCAAAGGAAGTAAAGAAAAATGTCCCTAAAAACATTGCTTCAGCAATATTTAATGTTCTCGCAGGGTCCTCAAATCCCATGTTTGATCGAAATAACCATCCCAAACCCAGGTTGACCAAGTATGCACTAATAGAAAAAGATAGAAAACCCAATATCAACGCTCTACGAATTATGACAACCACGGATTTATCTTGGGATAATCTTATGATTCCATATTGAGGTTTTTCTCTTCCGATATAAGTAAACTCATGAAACTTTATCAATCCAAAACATGTATTTGGCATTAATTTAATAGCTATTATCATGAATACGAGGGGAAGGATGTATAAGATAATTATATCAGAGTATAATGGTCCAGGAATGATCCATACAAAATCAGTTATATATTCGGGAGGAACAAGATTCTGAGATAACCCTAATTCCTCTAAACTGCCTGCTATATAGATAAACAAGTAAATTATGACTGATAGGAAGAACCCTAAATAAATCAGAATAAATCTTTTTTCAAACTTGAATATTTCTTTTAACTTCATGATAGATATGTTAACTTAGAAATCATATTTAAACTTATTTATAGCCAAGAATCAAACTTGATTCATGTTAAAAGAGAATATAAGTATTAAGAAGTATTTTAATATATACACATTGAATTTTTATAATGACAATGTCAATTAAACATGTGATTCCGGAACCCGAAGATAATATCAATTTTATTGATGTTCATTGTCACATTCCCTTTCCCAGGCCTAAAGATGACAAACTTCCATCTGATGATGTTCAATATCAGGAATTTTTTAGACAAGGAGGTCTTTATTTGATAACCTGTTCAATTGACATTTTAACTCTTAATTTAGTCAATAAATTCATTGAAGGAAGAGATAAAATAGGATTTACTTGTGGATGGGCACCTCAAACAGTTACATATACACCCAAAAAGCAATACGAAGAAGATTGGGCGGAGTGGACAAATTTTATTAAAAATAATAGAGACAAATATTTAGCAATAGGTGAAATTGGATTGGATTTTCATCATGCAAAAACGCTAGAACAAAGAAACAAGCAGGTTGAAGTATTTAAAAAGATCCTTGCAATCACTAAAAATCTTGATAAACCGTATGTTTTACACGTGAGAAATGCTGCCAATCATGAACTTGATACAGAACATCCCAATCATGAGTATAATAAACCCGATGGTGCTAATCGCGAGATTCTCAAGGTCTTAAAAGAATACAATGTGAGTCCAAAAAAAGTCATGTGGCATTGCTTTTCTGGACCAGAAGATTATGGAGAGTTATTACCCCGTCAGGGATTTCTTCTCTCAGTCCCAAGTTCTGCATATAGATTTACTAGGTGGCAAAAAGTATCAAAAAGTTCTCCAATTGATAAATTGGTCACCGAAACAGATAGTTATTATCAGCATCCCTTTCAAAGGGGTCCTTATAATGTTCCTTTAAATGTCCGATATTCTATTGCTGCGATAGCTCATTCTCATGGTCTCCCACAAAAGGAAGTAAGTAAAAAAACTATAAACAATGCGATAAAATTTTTCGGTCTTGATAACCTTCTCAGTTAAAAGAAATTCCATATAAATAAGAATAAAATAAATAATTAGAGAATTTATAATTTACTTCCACATTTTGGGCAAAAACTTGCATCATTTTCTACTCTATCTCCACAATACCTGCAATATGACCCTGAAGTTGATGCTTGGTAAACTGGAGGTTGTTGAATAGGTTGTGGAGCGGGCATTTGTGACTGGTATGAAATGGTGTTTCTAATCATCTCCTTTGCTTCTGTTGCTTTCATATTCTTACGTATAGATTTTATTATAACATAGACTATTACGATAAATATTATAATCCCTATAACCCCACCAATTATCACCATTGACATCATATAGTTAAGATAACCATATGGATCGAAAAAATAAGACATTTAATCAAAATTTTTTATCTTTAATTATTATTTTTAAAATCAAGCAATTTAATAAAAATTATGATTTTAAAGATTATGCACTTATTTAAATTTATATTAATTTTTTATTTTGCAATTAAATATTATAAGTAATTGTTAAACCTAAGATTTAAATCAATATCTCAATAAAATACTGAAAAAATTTGTAAAAATTTTATTTCGTTATTTATATTATTATCTCTATAATGTTGAAAATATAGGCAATTTCCTATATGATAATAGATTAGATCAAATCTTTTTTGATATAAAACCATCTTTATATAGTTTATCCCTAATGGATTTTAAACCCGGACAATTATCCCAGTCCCGGTCATATATGCAATTATGGCATTCTTTTTCAATTCCTCTGGCTCTAATGAATGCTATGAATCCTGTAACCATATTTAATTGAAATAACATTAAAACTTTCAGAATAAGTGGTATAGGTAGCAAAACGACTGAATAAATAAACAATCCGGAACCAATTCCGATAGAAATCTTAGAAGTAATTTTTAAAATTCTAAATTTTGTTAGACCTAAAATGTTTAATAAAAGTGGGATAAAAAAAATATATCCGAGAATATGGGCTAAAATCAAGTTATTTATATTAGGAACTATAAAAATTAATGAAAGAATGAATGATATTAATATCGTTGGATAATAGGTGAAACATCCTATGCATAATTTTTTTTTTCCAACGTGATATACATGATTTGAAAATTGTTCACAAAGTGGATGATGTGAAAATAATATTGGTTTGATATCAGATAAAAATAATAATATCCTGGAATACTTTTTGTTTTTATTAATAGAAGGATTCATATATTAAAAATCGCTTTTTTGAAGTTATTAATCTGATAAAAAATTGAAATCATTAAATAATAAAAAAAAAAAATGAAATTAAAAATTATTTATTTCTTACAACAAGATAAATGATACAACCAATACAACCAGTCAGTAATACGACTAATAACCATACTGCTGCATTCATATCTCTCTTTTTTGCATCAGTATATACCCATATCGCTAATAAAATACCAATTACATAGAAAATTACGACGATAACTATCAAAACAATATAAAGCATTCCAATCATTGCGATAGGGTCATAGCTAAGTAATAATACCATTTTTTTTCAATCACTTTGTAATTTTTGTTTTTAATTAGGTCAATACAAAATATATTGATGTATTTAAATTGCGCATAGTTCTATTTAAAGGTTGCTATTATTTACTTACTATTTTGTGATAAATTAGATAATCATGAGGATAAATTAATAAGACTATATTCAACAAATTTTATCGGGATATTTGCATATCCTGATATGTCCAAACCACCCAAATCCTCTAAAATTTCTGGAGCAATATTTGTATTTTGCAACCATAAAGATGATAGGTTCATGAGGGCTTCCAAGCCTTTAACTTCAAAAATCTCATTATCTCCCAGATCAAGCGTATCCAGTTTTGCTAGGGTTTCAAGACCTTTAATCTCTTTAAGATTATTAGAAGAAATAAATAGTTTTTCTAGATTAACCAATGGATAAAGACCCTGTATTTCCTCAATTTGATTTTCTTTTAGATTTAAAATCTTTAGGTTGATTAGCGAATCTAAAGTATCTATTTCTGAAATAATATTTCCATTGAGCCATAATGTTTCCAAATTAGTAAGATTGGATAAACCCTGAATTTTTTTAATTTGGCAATTGTTCAAGTAAAGTTCTCGAAGGTTTGTTAATTTATCTAATCCTGAGATATTTTCAATTGGATTTCCTCCTAAATTTAATACCTTCAATTTTTTAAGGTTATCTAAACCTGTTATTTCTGTTATTTGATTTCCAGAAAGCCAAAGAACCTCTAAATTAGATAAATTCTCTAATCCTTCAATATCAGTGATTATATTCCAGGAAAGGTCTATTTTTTCTAATTTTTTAAGCTTATCAAGGCCTTTCAGTTCAATAATTTGATTACCTCTCAGATACAGCTCTTTCAAATTTGTTAAATGTTCTAATCCATCGATCACTGATATTTGATTTGAAATGAGATGCAAGACTTGTAAGTTTCCTAAAGATTCCAGTCCCGTGATTTCAGTTAATTCATTACTTCCAAGGTTCAAAATTTCTAGCACCTTAAATTTCTCTAAATCCCTGATCGTGGTTAGATTATTTGAACTCAATTCTAAGTTCTTCAAATCCTTCAATTTCTTGAATCCCTTAATTTGGGAAGTATCTTTTATTTCTAATAAGCCTAAATCTAAAAATCCATTTTGCAATGTATATGTTTTACCATTAACTTCAACTTCAGACAAGTAATTTCACCAGGGGCTAGAAAAGATCTCTTTAATATTATTTTATATTATAATTAACAAAAACTAATTAATAAATTTATTAAATTTGATATTGATTCTTTTCTAATTGATTTTTATTTCTTGCATGATGTAAATGGGAAACAAATGTAAAGATTGCGGAAAGTGTTGTTTGGATACAGAGATGTCCATATCGATTCAAGACATAAATAAAATTCTAGATAATCATCCTCTAAAATTAAATAATGACGATTTTGCATTGAAGATCTCTAATAGTCATTATCAACTTAAGAATGTTGATGGTCATTGTTATTTTTTTGATATTAAGAATAATCTCTGTGATATTTATGAACTTCGTCCTCAGGGCTGTAAGTTTTATCCTCTTATTTATGATAATGAAATAAAAAAGTGTGTTTATGATGAATTTTGTCCTAGAACTAATCTTTTTTATTTAAATAAAAATCTTCTAAAGAAAAAATGTAATCAGCTAAAAAATTTTATCGTTGAACATTTAAAGATAATTATAGAATGAAATTTCTAACTTCTGAATTCTTTCCACTTTTTTTTTAATTGAGCTGTTTTTTCTTTAAGACTTAAATCTCCTTCATTGATAGTCAGGTTTAATTTATCATCCCGTCGTCTAGTATAAATATCTTCATATTTTTTTTGTAATGCATCGATATCTTTAATTTTACCTCCTATAATTTCTTGTAAATTATCTTCAAAAAATTTATTTTTCTTGAATTTTACCGCAGGGATACCAGCATATATCCACCCTTCTTCTAATACTTGACCAATAGTTGTGGCTGATGCTGCTACAAGAACGGAATTATTACCCATTTGGGTTCCGGGCATTACAAATGAATGAGTTCCAATGCGAACATTATTTCCTATTACTGTTTTTTTAATTATCAAAAGATTGCCAATAATCGCAGATGATTGTATGGTGCTTCCTTGACCAACAACAACGTTGCATCCAAAATCTATAAATTCACAATCAACCCATCCTTCAAATAAAGAATTATTGAATTTTGTCTTCACTCCAAATGCTTTAAAACATAAGTTATCCAAGAATGGATATGGAAATTTATGAGCTAACCAAACAGGCCATCTTTTTATTGTATTTCTCATGCTCCAGTATCGAAAATCCTTATCCGATTTGTCTCTTAAGAATGTTCCTTCCCTTGGTTTATGGATCGCATTTACTATCACTAATAATAATTTGGAAAAAAAGAGTGATACAAAAACAATAATGACATATGCTAAAAAAGCAACGAGGGGGAGAAAAAGGTAGAAATGGATGATTCTCCAAGGAAATAAAAATTTCCAATTGAACATTTCCTGCCAAAAAACCCAAAATTCAAAGAATATTGCAAGAATGCTTACCCACATTATAAATAAATAAAATAATATATATCTCTTTTTTGCAAGTATTAAAGGCGTGAAAGGCCCTACTCGCATTGATGATGGTACACTCATTATATCCTCACTTTTAATTTTAATTTTAAACTAAATCTTTTTTATCATCGTCAATATTTACTTCATGCTCAATCTCATATTTTTTCTCATCATCAACTTCTTTTTTTATCAAGATATCCCGTCTCATTTCCGCATATTTATTTGGTTTAATCTTTCGTGGTGGAACGCCAAGATAGACCCACCCCGGTTCCAAGACTTGGTTATAATTAGTTACTCCAAAAGCTCCCAAAATGGTTTCTTTTCCAATAATTGTTCCAGGAGCAACTGTTGCATGACCTCCAAGGACTACATAATCATCTAAATAAACCTTTTTAATGATTAAATATTTACCGACGACCATTGAGCCCATGAGAGTGACTCCCTGTCCTACTAAGACCTTTCGACCGAATTTAACATATTCAAGATCACACCATGAATCATAAAGATGACTTGAGAAATCTAATTTTAAACCAAACCAACGAAATCCAAGAATATCGGCAAGGGGAACGGGAGAATTATTCATGAACCATAATACTAATTTTTTTAATTCTGTCCTTAAGCACCAAAACTCGAAGTCTTGATCACCCCATTGGGCTAAAAATACACCTTCTTTTGGTTTATGAATTAAATTAATGAGAATTAGAAGCAATTTGCTGAAGAACACGCTTGCCATTATAAATATATATACTGCTCCTAAAATAAAGAATGGTATACATAAAATTTCAATAATCCACCATATCAGATAATTTGTATTTATTGCAAACCACATGTATTGATACCAAAAAACTCCCACAATTAAACCACTGAACCAAAAGATGGGAAGATATAACACGAGAAATTTTATGCCCACTTTACTTATGGCACTGCTGGTGGTAAAGTCTATAACATAATCCTCATCATCTTCCTCATTTTTAGTTTCCTTCTTATCTTCCATGATTTGAATACCTTTTTTATTCTGTATTATTTTTTTTGTGTCGTGATTGTTTTTCTCTTAATGATTGATCCATGTTCAATTCATCTTTGGTTATTTGTAAATATTCTTGAATCTTACTTTTAAAGATCTTACGCAAGGGAATGCCATAATAATAATTATTTCCCTTAAGAACATTAAATTTTGAAGCACTTGCCATTGGTAATAAATATGAATTATCATTTATTTCTGTTCCTGGAGCGATAGCATTTTGACCTGTAAATGTAACATTATCTCCAATCTTGATTTTGAAATAGCTGATATTTCCATAAATTCCATCAACCATGTGAGAAGCAAGAATACTATTGGGTCCTATATAACAATTTTTTCCAACATCTATATATTTATCTCCACAAACTTGCTCTTCAATTATTGTACCTTTCCCTATGTTAGTTGAACCAATAAAATTAAAAGCCCAATTTGATAACCACGGAAACATTCCTTTAGTAAATGCATATTTAGGATACTTTAGCATGAAAGACCGAATATGGTAAAAATCTAATGTCTTACTTGGTATATTTCGTGGAATTATTCCGTCTTTGCTAGGGATCTTTTTTTCGGTAGATCTAAAGAGCCATCGAATTACTAAGGCAAGAAAAAACAAATGTAATAAATAGCAACTAATTAAAACTACTGGAATTAATAAAAATGA
>CAZRIR010000044.1:0-10377 GCA_964600195.1 uncultured archaeon
TTCTTCATGTACGCCTTGACGCTGGTGCATTTAGCGTTCAAGTACCGGGAAAGCATGGATGATGAACGGAAGAGGATCTTTGATAATGCCCGTAATTTATTAGACCGGGGCCTTCATTCTTGTTCTCAATGGTGGGCCTCGAAACGACCGTGGTATTCTCCGGACATGATTCTCCGGGGCCTTAATGAGGTCTTGATGGCGAGCGTGAATGCAAAGCGGAGCCTCCCTGAAAATCTCCCGGTGATCGATATCAAGGATGCCATGCGGCTCATTATAGAAGACATGTTAAAAGCACATAATAAGATAATTCTCTCTCTTGAGTAAAAGTAATAAATTTGAAAAAAAAACAAAAAAATAGTTTAATTTTTATCCCACTTTTCTCCGCATGAGCCACATTTTAAAATAGTTTTATATACGGGAGTTCCCTGCATGCTATAATAAAGAACTTCACTACGATCCGGCTCCTCGAGGATCTTTCTGGGATTTTCATTGTCACACTTTGGGCATTTGAATCTTTTTACTTCCATTTTTAAATTACCTTTTCCAATAATTAGTTCTATTTATTGATTTATGATAGATAGAAGGAGATACAAATTAATAATAAAAAATCCCTTTTTTTTAAAAATCTGTTATGATATAACAAACAAAAATAGTCATTATTTTCTGAATTTGTGAATAAAAAAGAGAAAAGAAAAAAATAAAAACCACTTTAATTGTCTATAATTCCTCAAAAAATTATAATTATTCTTTAGTAAAGAAATGACCACATTTTCCACATTTTATTTTTTTCGCATATACGGGAGTTCCTTGCATGCTATAATACAATACCGTGCTTTTATCGGGTTCTTCATGAAGCATTCGAGGGTTGTCATTTTCACATTTTGGACATTTAATCCGTTTATATTCTGGTTCTGAATCAGACATGTTTATACTCTATACAAATATTATTTAAGTTATAAATAAGATAGGGTATATCAATATAAAGTTTAAGACAAACCCCATTTTTCGTGATATTATAATATTATAGGAGAAGGTTTTTTATTGCGAGCTTGTATCAATATTAATTTCTTTAAGTATTTCTGTTATGATGGATTCAATCGATTTATCAGACGTTTCAATGATTATTTCTGCTGCAGCGGCATAAAATGGTTCCCGAAATTTCAATACCTTCTCTATCTCGGTTTTAGGATCATCCTTATCTATCACGGGCCTCGTTTCTTTCCCGTCCTTCATTGCTCTCTTGTAAATCTCTTCGGATGTTGCTTTCAGGAGTATGACATGACAATTTTGTTTTAGATAATCGATATTGATTTTATTTAGCACTACTCCACCACCGCAGGAAATTACCACTTTTTTCATGCCAGACGCTTTCTTACATGCCAAAATTTCATATTCTCTGAATTTTATTTCACCATCCTGCTTAAAAATTTCAGGAATGGATTTTCCAGCATTTTCTATGATTAAATTATCCGTTTCAATGAATTTATAATTTTCCCCTAGTTCTTCTACTAATTTCTTACCAATTGTGGTTTTCCCGGTTGCCATGAATCCAATGAGTGCTATGGAATCTTTCATGATGATCTATCTCCCAATTAGTTTCGTTTTTAAATTAATAAATACTTAAATAAATTCTTATCTTTAAATGTAAATGATTATACTATTATATGAAAATTACTAACTTCTGAAAAATCAATTATATATTAGAGTGGATTAAAAGAATGCAAGAATATAATGAAGATGAGTTAGAAAAGCAACGATTAGAAAAAGAAAGATATGAAAGAGAAATGCTTGAAAAACAAAGAATCGAGCGGCTAAAAGATGAGAAAAAGTTATTTCCAAATAACATGCTTTTCGTTATCCCAAGTTGGGGAGATTTATTAGGATATCCTACCTTGGGAAAATATGCAAATCGTGATGTACTAAATATTGAAACTGATGTCGTTCTTTTTTTAAGTGGCTATGATTATTCCATTGAAAGTGAAAAGGGTACTCTTCATTTCTTGTTTGGTTTGGGTTTTCATTACCTTAAATTTCAATTAGAATCAGGTAAATATATCACTGATCATAGGATTTTAACAGGATTGATACTGACTGATTTTGTATATGACCATTTAGCAGCTTCAAAAAGCATAACACTTGAAGAAGATCGGGATGTTGTCATTGCAGAAAAAGTGTTTCGAGTACCAATAAATCTATCAGACAAGCCAAAAAATCATTTGACTTTCATAAAGGGAGCACTAATGAGAAATCTTTTCATTCCCTACAAGGATATTTTCTTGGAATTTATATCTCACATTCAAGATCCTCTTGCATATAATGTGTATCAACATGGTCCCATGTTATTGAGTACCCATTGGAATTTTTTTAATAAAATTGTTGTTTCTGAAAAGATGAGAACAAATCCTTACAAGTCATATATGAATTCAATGGCAGGATTATATGGGATCGAATATGAAGCAGATCAAATATTACATCAATCATTATCTCCAATTAATATTCAAATAATTGAACAAAACATCGTTTATCTGAAAGAACTTTATTCTAATTTAGATTTTGATCCAATGTATGTTTTTTCAATACTTGAGAATGCATCAACCAGTTTCAGTTTAGATGATTCAAAGATACCCACGGATACTGGAACGACCCCCAAACAATCCTTATTTGCTTCCGCAGCAGATAGGATGGATGCATTTATTAGTTGGCCAATTCAATTTCCAAGAAAAGCAAGAGATATTCCTCAACCTCGTCCCGATTACATACAAAAATACACGGATTATCTCCAAAAAGGTAAAAATATGAGCGTGGATGATGAGAAAATTAAACAATCCACGCATGAACGAGAATATTTTGAACTCGATTCTCTCAAAGCTGATAAAGTGGAATTTAGACCTCTTCCAAATCCTCCTGACGTGAATATAAAAAGCATACTTAACTATCTTAATAATGTGATACAAGGTAGTTATGAGATGCGTTCAATTGGGGCTGCCTTTGAAATTGCTCGAGATAAGATGAGACAAATCAGCATTAGTTCGATCTCAGAGCTTCAGAAAAATATCTGGGAAATGAGTAAGTATGCCAACATTTATTCTAAAAAGGTGGCTAACTTAGGACTGCCTATAAGGGATAAGACTGAATTGCTTGGCAAAATAAGTGAATGGATGTTTGAAATTGAGGATCAGGGAAAAAAAGAGAGGGAAAAACAAGAAAGGATAAGATTAGAAAAAGAAAGGAAGGAAAGGGAGCGACAAGAAAAATTTAGAATGGAAAAAGAGCGTCAAATTAAAGAGCAGAGGAGGCAGGAAGAAATACGAATAGAAAAAGAAAGACAAATGAAAATTGAGAGACAAAAGCAAGAAAAACTAAGATTAGATGAAGAACGAAAGAGAAAAGAGCGAGAATCCGCAATAGCTCTTCAAAAAGAAAAGAGAGAACTTGAAAAAATTAAAAGAGAGAGAAAGCTTAAAGAAAACCTTGCCAAACAAAAGGCCAAACAAGAGAAAAAAATACAAAAAAAAAGAAAAAAGGTAGAAAAAAAGAAACAAAAAGAACAGCAAAAACTACAAAAATTATGATATCTAAACTTTATTTAAAAAAAGATTAATACTTGCTAAGATCAATGGGAAAAGCTGAAGAAATTCAAGTAATCGTGATAAATCCAAGAAGATGCACTGATTGTGAAACCTGCATGTCGATTTGTTCATTTGTTCATAATACGAATTATAAACACCTGAAAACAAGGATAATTGGAGCCCGTAAAAGAATAGAATTGGAATGGGCACTATCTTGCGATCTTTGCAAGGGAGCATTAGAAGCATTTAAAATTTCAATAGAAAGCAATGAACCACAATGCATCTCAGCTTGTCCTAATAATGCGATTTTTTTAGCCACCATAAAGCGCATTGATGATGAATCTAGAATTGAAGCAATTAAAAGAGTCTTTTCACAGAATCAGGATAATATATTGAAAGTTGAGAGCAATTAACTGTTGATCTTGCATTATATTGAATTATGTTTAAGATATGGAAATAATTTTAACTGATCTTTAATTCTAAATGTAATACTAAATTTTATTATGGAGAAAAACGTTAATATGATGAACGATCAAGATATCAATGCTCATACAAAACTGTTTTGTCTAATAGGGCATCCAGTAGAACATTCTATGTCTCCAACTATGTGGAATCCGGCTCTTACAGATTTAGGGTTAAATTTTGTTTATGTTGCATGTGATGTTCATCCCGATAATTTAGAAAATGCCATAAAGGGATTCAAGGCTTTAAACATCAAGGGCATGAATGTTACAATTCCACATAAAGAAGAGGTGATGAAATACCTTGATGAGATAGATCCAATGGCACAAAAAATAGGCGCAGTCAATACGATTAAAAATGAAGATGGACGCTTAATTGGAAAAAATACTGATGCTGGAGGCGCAAAAAAATCCTTACTCGACGCAGGATGTGAAATTGAGGGAAAAACAGTCTTATGTTTGGGTGCAGGAGGTGTTTCGAGAGCGTTATGCTTTATTCTTTCTGAAGAAGTTGATAAGATCATTTTAACGGATCTATACGAAGAAAGAGCCAAAAAATTAGCGAATGAAATAAAAACAAAAATAAATGTTGATATTGAAGTAAAATTAAGTGATGAGGTTACAATTAAAAATGAGATTAAAAATGTTGATATTCTCGTTAATGCAACACCAATTGGAATGTTTCCAAAAATAGATCAATCTCCCGTGCCAAGGGAATTATTGCATGAAAATATATTTGTTTTTGATGTTGTATATAATCCCTTGGAAACTAAATTAATGAAAGATGCTAAAAAAAAAGGATGCAGGGCACTTGGTGGTTTAGACATGTTAGTCAATCAAGGAGTCCTAGCTTTTGAATGGTGGACGGGAAAATCTCCTGATAGCAAGTTAATGAAAGCAAAAATAATTCAATTTCTTGGTTTAAAATAATATAATCTGATCTTTAGTCTTAATTTTTAATAAAACCTAGTTCAATTAATTTAATTAAGAAATTTAATTGTATATATTTAAGTGCATTATATATCATAGAACTTGATTTTAAAGAATGGAAAAAAAACCTGTTGTAAGCATAACTAAAAACAAGGATACTAATTTAGCAGTTGAGACTTGTTTGAATCGGCTCAACTTACCTGATTTAACAAGTAAAACCGTATTATTGAAACCGAATGTAGGTCGCGAAGCAGATCCGAAGATTGCCGTAAATACTAATCCCGAGGTTGTTGAAGCTGTATTTAATTATTTGAACCAAAAATTTAAAGCACGATACTTGATAGGGGACTCTCCAATCATTAATACAGACACTCAAAAAGCATTTCAACAATCCGGCTATTCAAAACTTCTTGGACATGATGATATTGAATTTATTGATTTGGATAGCGAAGGTTTTATAGAGTTGGAAATTCCCAAAGGAAAGATTTTAAAAAAAATTAGAATAACTCCCTTTTTTAACAAGATTGATTATTTAATTTCAATTCCCGTATTAAAAATGCACATGCATTGTGGTGCTTCCTTAGGGTTTAAAAACCTGAAAGGATTGATATATAAACGAGAAAAAACAAAATTACATCACCTTCAATCACCAGAACTTATAAATGATTTAAGTAAGTCGATTAAAAAGATTAAAGAATTAGATATTGCCATTTCGGACCTTGCTCACGTTTTCTATCCGGACCTAAACATAATTGATGCTTCATATGTTCAAGAAGGAATGGGTCCATCCTCTGGAAGTGTGATTAAAATGGACACAATCATTGCCTCGACCAATTATTTGGCAGCAGACATCATAGCTCTCGCCTTAACCCGACCAAACTGGAATTTAGAGGATGTCCCTCATCTCAAGGTAATCTCTGAAAACCAAGCGGGAATGCCAAAAAGCATTGACGATATCAAAACTATCCCAAGTGATATTTCCACTTTTATCAACCCGATCGAACCTCCACCGAAATCAATTAGTATTAAATATAAAAACGTTAGATTGCTTGATGTTGATTCTTGTTCCGCTTGCTTGTCAACCATATTTAATCTACTAAAAAATAACAAGGAATTTATTGACAAGCACTTTACACCAGAAAATCCCCTCAATTTAGCGATAGGAAAGGGAATCAAGCCGTCAGATCTTTATGAACAAACCTATCTTATAGGAAATTGCACCGCAAATCATAAAGACAAGGGCCATTTTATTCAAGGTTGCACGCCTGTAGAATCTGAAATAATGCAAGAAATAAAGAGAAATTTAAATCAAAATAAGAAATAAAAAAAAATTTTTATTCAATATTAGCACCACAATAGGCACAAAATTTTCCCGCCCTTTCAAGTTTTACGCCACAATTCAAGCAATATTTAGGGCTCTCCTCACTTGTTTGACCTTGTAATTGAACTACTTGCATCTGATTCCCAACATGATAAGGATTTGAAACAACTTGAGTTGTTGGTTGTTCAACCTCTTTCAACTGGCAAATACTGTGACAATGGACGCACCTATTCTCGGGTTTGCTGTAATATATAGCAAGATAAATCAAAAGGCCAAAACCTGAAGTAAAAATTGCAAGAATTATCGCAAGACACCAGTTAAATTCTTCTCTGGTAGTCAATACATTAGACTTGCAATGAGGGCAATAAAGGGTTGTCATTATTTTTTCACTCCATGATTAATTTTTTAGTTATTTCCTTAATTATGAAAAAACAATGAGCTTATAAAAAAAAATTGGAGTCCAATTTTCTTCAAGAATTAGAATGAATTTTATGGATAACAATATGAAAAAAAACTAAATTTTTGAACCACAATTCGGACAATAACTCACTCCCGACTTTAATTCTCCACCGCAAAAAGTACAATATGTTGCTTTGTCTTCTAAATAGGCACTTTCTTGCACTGGCTGGGTTGGAAATGTATGTTGATACTCTTGAGAATGATTATTCTGCTGCAAATATTGAGAAGAATCGATATATGGTATTCTGCTACCACAATGGATGCACCTATTCGCGGGCTTACTATAATATACTAATATATAAATTATTAGTCCAATACCTGCGGTGAATATGAGTAATATAATCGCTAAACATACATCAAAATCATCGCGACGGAGCAAGACATTTTGGTTACAATGTTGACAAAAGCCTGTTGCCATTTTTTAACTCGTTTATTTTAATGATATCTTTTTTATTATATAATTTTATCCCTTTTGTAATGAAACTTTACAAAAAGGGCATGTTATTGATTTTTTATCAATGATTTCGTGACAAAATGGACAATGTATTAAATCAGGTTTTTCACTTCTAATTTCTTGAACGATCCTTTCTAATTGGGCTTTTGTACCCGGAAATTTATCGGGAGAATCATAGAACTTAATTTTATTATGGCAATATCCACAATATTCTTTTTTCTTAACATGAAAATGATAAAATAGAAATACAGGTAGAAGTATACCTAAACTTGCTATACTTGCCACAATCCATAAATGAAAATAAAGATCATTATTTATTTTTCTTTGTGGTTTGACTGATTTTCTACAGCTTTTACAATAGGGATAATAGGTTACTTTCTTTTTTTTTATTTCAATTACAGCATCTTTTTTTTTCATTACGCTTTATAACAAATTATACTATTAAAAAACTTTTCATTCAATTTATTATAAATCTTGAATCAAAAACCAATTTTTATTGTTCTCGATGGGATAGATGGGTGTGGGAGCACCACGCAAAGTAAAATTCTAAAAGGATTTTTAGAAAGTAAGGGTTTAAAGGTCCACTTGACCAAAGAGCCAACTGATTCTGAAATTGGAAAACTTTTGCGTGTTAATTTAAAAAATAAGGAAATCCCTCCAACCACGGATGCATTGATGTTTGCTGCGGATAGGGATCTTCATTATCATACTGAGATCAAGAACAAATTGAATGAAGGCTTTATTGTTATATCAGATAGATACATAGAATCATCGATAATTTACCAATCTTTATCATCACAAGATATTTCAATAAAATGGGTCAAAGAAATAAATAAATTTGTGGGTAAGCCCGATATTACAATCATCCTTGATATAGATCCCAGGACTTCATTGAAAAGAAAGATAGACCCTGATTTGGAAAAATTTGAAGAAATTTCTTTTTTAGATAAAGTAAGGGCTCTTTATATATCTCGAGCAAAAGAAGAGGGGTATGAGGTCATTAATTCAGATGATATCATCGAAATTGTCCAAGAAAAGATTCAAGCAGTTGTCTTAGATAAATTAAAACAATGAAATTTAAATATCAATTTGCGCATTATAAGATTAGACCATATTTAATAATATTATGACTACTGAAGATTTATTTGATAAGGAAAGACTTTTTAAACATGTGAACTCCTTTTGTTTTCCTAGACTCTCGGGTACAGAAGGTGAAAAAAAGGCTGTAGAGCTTACAGTTAATACTTTTAAGGAACTAGGCTATAATGAAGATCAAATAATCAAAGAACCTTTTAAATTTTCTGATTTTTATTCCACTACCCTCATACAATTATTAATGATAATGTGCCTAACAATATACCTCATTTTATTGGTAGCCGCCTATATGAATCCCTTTTTAACGATATTAGTTTTTGCTTTAATTGCACTAATCGTGTATCTAATCTTAAGAGCTTTAAAACATCCCGAAGTTGGATTTTGGGGGGAATATTTTGGAAAAACTTTTACTTCAACCAATGTTTTTGTCAAAATTCCTGCTAAAACTAAAGATCCTGAAGAAGCGGGAAATCTTATCATTTCTGCACATTTAGATTCTAAATCTCAATCATTTAAGACAGCTTGGCGCGTGGTTCTCTATCGTATCTGGCTTTTTGGAGGTGTAGTGTTAGGAATTTTGTATATTAATTATGTAATCCTTGGTATTTTTCTTAGTCATCTTGGAAATTTTAATCCAATTTTTCAAGTGAGTATTTGGGCAGTTACGGCTCTTGTTTCATTTTCGAATGTAATGTTAATGTTTCTCATTACCCATAATAAATCACCGGGAGCATTAGATAACGCTTCTGGCATGTCAATTGTATTCGTATTAAGCTCATATTTCAAGAATCATCCTTTAGATAATTTCAATTTATGGTTCTGTCAATTCTCTGCTGAAGAATTGGGTACAATGGGTTCAAGAGTGTTTGTTAATAATCGTGAAAATCAATTTTTGAAGGGAAAAACATTTCAAATTAATTTAGACATGATATCCTCAGCTAAACATAGTACTAAAAAAAATAATGTTGGATATCTAAAATCTTATGGTATAATTCCAAGAAGATTAATATCTCCATTACTTAGTAAGTATCTTGACCAGGCAGCAAATGAAGAAAATATTTTTATTGATGGATTCCACTTATCTACTGGTGCGCATACAGATTCGGTTCCATTTCATTTAAGGGGTTATGATGCAGTAGATCTTACCACCCGAGCAGCAGCTTTATATACTCATGATGTTACGGACACGCCAGATAAAGTTGATCCAAACATCCTTCATGATGCTACTAAAGTCGTATTTAAAACTATTTTAAACCTCGATAATGATTATAACAACACTCCCGCTTCCAGCACGTTACAAAAAAAGGATGATTAAAAAGATAATTTACTTTTTTTTAATCAAAGTTTTATGCTTAAAAAATCAAGAGCTTCTTCTTTCAAAATAAAAGCTTCTTGTTCATGGTAACTGAATAAATAAAAACGATAACTCTCAAGTATTTCTCGATTGATTTTGATTATTCTTGGCGATCTACTTAATGAATTGTGAAGTACTAAATTTCCATTCTCTATCGAATTTACAGCAACCCAATGGAATCCGAGATTTAATGCTATACAATTAGTTTTTCCGTCCTTTTGTCCTTTTAGATGGTCTTTTAATATTTTGAATTTTTTTTTACAATTCAAACAATCCTTTTCAAAATCATTTTGGATAAAGTATAGAGCTCCTGTTCCATCCCATATATCCTGTTTTTGTGGATAATAATCACCACCAAAAAGATAAAACAGGATTTTAAAATCAGGATCTTCTCTCATGGTATATAGATGGCTCTTTAGAATTCGTTTAGTTATTTTATTAGTTTCATGGAATTTATTATCACCTATTTTATAATGGACAATGGGCATGTAATAATCAACTATTTCGGGATTCCTTTCATGAAGATAATCTCTCATTAAATTCGATCCCATCGATTTAAGCAACAGGTAAGCAATTGTAATTGACCATTGAAATTCATTTTGATTGCTCTTCATCAAGAAACTTATTTTTTCATATACCCTCTCAAATAAATTCCTAAATTTTCGGTTTTTTTCAGGGTTTATTAGCATCAGGAACGTTGAAATTCCACAAGTATTATGCATTTGACGATATAT
>CAZRIR010000045.1:0-6193 GCA_964600195.1 uncultured archaeon
CTTTTATCTCACCATTCTCCCAATGTTCTTTAGTTTTTTTATGTCTTAAGGCAAAAACCTCACAAATGTCATCCAAAAATGATTTACTCATCATATTTCCCATCCGAGCGCTATTACCTGCATGAGATCCATCTCCATCAAAAAATCCTAATAAAGAAGCTATCAAAAAGTCCTTTGATGCAAATCTTGGAAAACGAATTCTGTTTGATTTTTTATTCAAGAGAAAATACTTGATCGAAATATTATTTGGATATAGTCTCGAGATTCCAAATAGAAAATTCTTAATAAACTTCTTATTATTAATTTCAAGAATAAAAGACTTATAATATTTTTCAGTTTTGGGGTGATATCTTCTTGAAAAGTGAACCTATTCAGGATTTATTTTTAAGTCTCGAACAAAATTTTTCAGTAAAATTCCATCTTTTGGATTAATCTCAATTCTCAAACCTTTTTCACTAAAATGTCCTTCAGCCAATAACCAATCATACCAATAAAATTTGACTTTTGAATTTATCTCTTGGAAATATTTTATAGAGAATTCGGAGTACCTTTTTTTATAATTTTGGTAATTAATTTGTACTCGATATCTTTCTAATAAAGGTTCTACTTTTTTATATTCTTTACTTAGGTTTTTTGATAAAAACCATTCAAAATTATTAATTATTCTCATACTTAGTTTCCAATCTGGATCACCTTTAGCTCTTAGAATCTTATCATTAATGTACCATTTATTTTTCTTTTCAAAATAAATTACAGAGATCTGACGATAATTCAATTTTGTCTTCGTTATTTTTTTAATAACATCTTTAACATCTTTAAAAAATTCAATAATTGTATTGCTGGTTTTTCTTTTCATAAAAGATTTTGGTAATTTACCTATTTTATTCACCCTAATATCAAATTTTAAACCACAATTTCTGCAATACCTTATATTGGGTTCAGATTGATGATGTTGATAACCACAATCGGGACAAAAAAAGCCCTGAATGGATTTATTTTCTAATAATATACTTTTATCTCCATCAGTGAATTTTCTAGTCATTAATTTGATTATCTCACAATTGTATTTAAAGAAAAGACGGAGTTTATATAAAAATTGGAAGAGATGATCAAATAAGTAAAATATATTATAGCAATTCAAGCTGAATCTTTCAATTTAAAATTTCTTTTATTTTAAACTAATCAAACTATTAAAAATAGGAGGGCGATTTACATAAATTTTTATGATCCTGTTAAAAATATTAAAGCATTACATCTTGGCATTAATGAAGTAAAAAAAATAATTGCTTAGAAATAATCAGAGTGTTCTTTTAATTACTTTCACTAATCCTTTTTTTCGTAATTTTTCCATCATGCTTTCAATTTGATCTATACTCTTTCCAGAGATTTCTGCAACCTGAGGAATCGTGTTCATTCCATCGCATATTTTTAAGATGACAAATTCTTCTTGGGTTAGCATCCCCAAATGAACACTCATCTCGGGAACATCTTTTACTACCACGGGAATTCTTACTTCTCCACCAGCTTCAACTGCTTTAGAGTCTATTTCTGACATGCTCGGCATGTCTCCAAAAAAGGATTTTACTCCAGTCACGTCATAATTGTCATTGATATAAACATAAATCGTGTGTTCGTTCCCGGATTTATCATCATAATCATCTTCGTCAGGATTTTTATTGCGATGTCTATATTGTTTTGTATAAATTCCCATTTCAAGCCCGTTAATAATTTCTTTTTTATCAATCTGTAAAGAAACCATGTCCTGACAGATATCACAGAAAGCCCAACATTCGATTAATGAAAAATATTTCTTTACCTTATTTTCTGGAATATATATCCACCTTCAGATGTTAAGTGGTTAAATTTTATAAAAGCACATTAAACTTGACTAGATATTCTATATTTAAACAATTATTCCTTATTAAGTTAAGTTTTATCATTCACTTTTAAAGGAACTAATCTCATAAAAATATATCACCAAATGCTTCTGAAACCTTGTTTTAACAAGAGGAAGCATTATCAAATAAAAAACAAAAATAATTAAAGTCATAGATAATTATTAGCAAGTATAAAATATTACTATAGCAATTGTAAGTGGCAATGTCATCATTCAAAAAAAACAAATGCATGTGCTGTGGACGCCCAATCGCCCCATTCGAAGCAGCAGTCCATTTTCCCTGTCCATCTTGCGGTGATGTAACGATATGGCGATGCGAACGATGCAGGGATATGGGAAAAACATATAAATGCTTGAAATGTGAATTCGAAGGGCCTTAAGCAGATAAATAAAATAATAAAGAGGATGTAGAAAATGGGAAAAGAATTTATTGCATTAATTGATGTGATACCAGACGATACTGAAAAAAAACTTGATGATTTAGTTGATGAAATAAAAAATATCTTACCTGATACCTGCACGCTCGAGCATTATGAAATACTACCAGTTGCATTTGGATTAAAGAAAGTTAGAGCTCGAATAAGATACCCCGAAGAATGGGGCGGAACGGACAAGCTTGAAGAAATTATAAAAGGATTGGACGGTTTACAAGGAGTAGAAGGTATTGCTTTTTCAAAAGCATGAGAAATATTTTTACCTTTTTTTAAACTTTTTCTTGAAATAACCATATAGTAGAATTTTTGTAGTTTAACTATAAATCAGATAATTTTTTCTTAATTTCCTTAAATTTTTTCTTATCTTCTTCTAATTTCATCTTTTCTTTTTCGATATTTTCTTTATCTTGCTGAAATTTTAGTTTTTCCCACTCAAGTTTTTCTTTTCCTTCTTCAAGTTGAAGTTCTTTTTGACTGAAAATTTGTTCCCTAATTGTCATCTCTTCTTCAAAATTGAGTTTTTCAGTAATTAATTCCTCTTTTCCTTCCATGAATCTTGTGGTATCAAAACTTAATTTTTCTCTTGCTTCTTCTATTTCTGTTTTTTCCAATTCGTTTAGTGTCGAATTTTTTTTTCTTTCTTCAGATTCTATTTGATATTTATCAAGATCTACCTTTAATTGTGAATTTATTTCTTGTAATTTTACTATTTCATTTCTCAAATCTTTAATTTCTTTTAATTTCCCTGATTCAATTTTTTCTTTTTTTTCTTTCAGTCTCTTTCTTTCAATTTCTAACCATTGTTTTTGTTTCTCTAAACGTGCAAGATTACCTTCAAGTTGAGCTTTAGCTTGTCCTGTTTCTGAATATTCTTGCTGTCTTTTTACTTTCGCTAATTCTCTTCTTAATCTGGCTTTTTCTTCCTCAAATTTGACCCGTTCTAATTCTAATTTAACTCTTATTTCCCTTTGAGAGGTAATATCCTTTTCTACATCTTGTTCTTTATCTTTTTTATCTCTTTCTACTTGATAGTTTATCCATTGTTTCTTATCAGCATTAATAGCTTTCTCTATATTTGGCTCGGATAAGAGTCGTGGGATTTCGGCGTATTTTTGGCTGAATTTTTCCATTAACCCATGTGCTTGTTTAATAGCATCATATTTTACTAAAATTTTATAATCATCCTTTAATTTTTCAAATTCTTGGATAGCATCTTCTATAGACTGTTCCTTTTGAAGAATCTTTTGCATTGATTGGATTGAATTCTCTTCCTCTTTAATTATCTCATCAACACCAGCTATCTTTGCAAATTTAATGATTTCTTTTGATAAATCAATTGCTTTCAGATATTTTTGTTTAATTGAATGCTGCTCCTTTATTCCTTTTAAATTATCAATTTTATCAATTATTTCAAGTTTTGAGGGTATATTCCTTTTTTTTTCTTCCATTAATTCAATGAATTGGTCCTCTTCTTGAATAGATTTCTTTCTTCCAATAATATTTAAAATAATTTTTATTTTTTCAGAGAATCTTATTGCGTCATTGAATTTTTCTTCTTCTGAAAAACGCTTTTTTTGTTTTTGTAAAAATTCGAGAGTCTCATCCACATCTGTATTTTTATATTTTTTTTTCAATTCTTTTTGCATTGATACGATTAATTTTTCCGTATCTTGGGTTAATTTTTTATTTCCAATAATATTTGATAAATGAACGATATTTTGTGCAAAAATTATAGCGTCCTCTTTTTCTTCCTTATTGATACAATCTTGCATTAATTTATTTAAATCATCAATTATTTTTTCATTATCATCAATCGACGCCATTATACCACATTTTTTTAAATTTTTTCTTAGTAAATATTACAGATAGGATATATCCTTAATAAAATAAGGAGTTAATAATATCTTTTAATATAATTTCCAACTTTTAATATTGAACTTGAATTAATGATATAATTAAGATAGTTATTTGAAATGGAGCTTAATTTTTAGTTAATAGTAAAAAAAAACTAAATATAAACATTTGTAACGATAGCATAGAACATTCCCTAAGTACAAACAAAATTTTGTGATATATAGACGTATGTATCTTAATTAAAAATTCGGATAATCTGTTTTGTTTTTACAAGATTGTAGCTTAATAAGATTTTAACCAGTTCTTTTAAATAATTTATCCAATTCTTTGAAAGAAATGAATTTCAATGTTGGTCTTCCGTGAGCACAATGAAAAGGATCATTTGCTCTTGAAAGATCTACTAATAACTTTTTAATATCCTTCATGGATAAAGCATCCCCTCCCCGTATACTCTTATGACAAGCTAAGTAGTTCATTATTTCTTCTTTTACTAATGAAAAACTCTTATCCTTTCCAATCTTTGTGATATCAGATATAATGTCCTGGATGATGTTTGTTGGTGGGATTTTACCCATGATCGTGGGGATATCTCGCAAGATGAATGTATTACCACCAAAAGATTCGAAATTAAATCCAAGCATTTTTATCTCATTGATATTTTCTTCCAAAAAAGATTTTTCACTAGGGGATAGTTCGATCTTGAGAGGAGAAATGAGTTGTTGACAACTTTTTTTCGCATCATCACATACTTTCATAAAAAACTCTTTATTAATGCGCTCTGATGCAGCATGCTGATCCAAGATGTAAATTCCCCCCTCATATTTTTCATTTAATCCTTCGAGGATTACATATGTTTTGTTGCTTAATTGCCCCGTTGGAGAGATTATTTTTAATTTTGGGAATTTTTCAGTAATTATATACTCATTTTTAGTTAATTCATCGTGATTATTTTGAGAAATGCCATTATCACTTTTATTATCATCTGATAGAGCAAGCTGTACTTGTTTATCTACTAATATTTTATCATTAGTTTTATATTGGTCATGACCATCCTGCCTTGAAGTTCTTTCCCTTATTTCTTTTATTGGTTTTTCAATAATAGAAGCTTTTGGTTTTAATTTATTCTCACTAATAAAATCATCAATTTCCGTTGATAAATACTTTTCTTCATGTTTAATGAATTTATCTTCTATAAAACTTCGTATGATATTATAAATCTTATTATATATATAATCCTCCTTTTCAAACCGGACTTGAAGCTTTTTAGGATGCACGTTAAAATCAATGATGGACGGATCAAGGTCTACATGCAAAACAAAGAAAGGATATTTATTGATCATTAAAGTTCCTTTGTAAGCTTCTTTAATTGCTCTAAATAATAAATCACTGATGATATATCGGTTATTTATGAATAAACTTGAATAATTCCTATTTTTTTTTGAAATTTCTGGATGACCTAATAGGCCACTAATATTAAACGAGATGTTATTTTCAACATGTTCAATGGGTTCCATGTATTTTGCTATTTTCTTACCATATACATGAAAAATTGTAGTGAGCAAATCATTTGAAGCAGGACAGTTAAGCAAGTTCAATTCATTATGTTGAAAAATGATATGAATTTTAGGATATGCTAATGAATATCTCTGGATGATGTCCGAGATGTGACCTAGTTCTGTCGTATCCGATTTCAGGAACTTCTGTCTTGCAGGGATGTTGTAGAAAATATTTTTCACCTTCATGTTTGTTCCAATAGGGCAAGATACTTCCTTCTTACTAATGAACTTTCCTCCTTCCATTATCAACTGAAGCCCTAATTCATCATCGCAAGTTTTTGAAATGATTTCAACCTGACTAACCACGGCTATGCTATGTAACGCTTCTCCCCTGAATCCCAACGTAGAGAGGTTGTCTAAATCTTTAATACTATGAATCTTGCTACTAGTATGACTTTGGAAAGCGAGTTCCAATTCATCAGGTGGTATGCCAATACCATTATCTATGACTT
>CAZRIR010000045.1:6293-10324 GCA_964600195.1 uncultured archaeon
TGGAAAGCGAGTTCCAATTCATCAGGTGGTATGCCAATACCATTATCTATGACTTGGATAAGTGTTTTTCCTGCTTTATTGACATTTACTTTTATCTGTGATGCCCCTGCATCAATTGAATTCTCAATTAACTCTTTTACAACATTTGCTGGTCTATCGACGACTTCTCCTGCAGCTATCTTGTTTGCATCTACAATTTTTTGAATTTTTTTCCGATTCATAGTTCTTCCATAATAGTTCATGTAATTGTTATATATTATTCATTATGATTTGCTATTTAAATCAAGGGACTATTAAAGAGAAATTAATCATTAGAAACATCATTAAGAGGGAGAAAAAAAATAAAAATTAGTTCCATTTCACTTTCAAGGGATTTCGAGGAACCGTTCTATAATATTCAACATTAGGAACTCCAAGAGCAAGCACCCCATGGACATTCATATTTTTAGGGATGGTTAATTTTTTCCTATACTTTTTATTGCGCCTCAATGCTTCTTGTGCGTACCCTATCCAGCAAGTCCCCAAGTTTAGTGATTGAGCAGCAAGTATCCCTTGAGTCAAACAAATCCCCGCATCATTATCGGTCAGGTTTCCATATTTAGGAGCATATAATATAATAACCACGGGAGCATCAAAAAATACGGGATCTTGTTGATTCTCATATCGTTCTATTTTCCATTTCATCGAAATTAAACTTCCTGGAGCATTAATTCTTTCTTTCAAATCCTTTGACAGGAAGAATTTGAAATACTTACCAAGCTTTATCAACTTTTCCAAGGTATAAAACATTTTCATGACAATCTTTCTTAAATCCGCAATTTTTTGCTCATCCGTAAGGACAATAAACTCCCAAGATTGTCTATTGCCAGCAGAGGGGGCATATCTTATCGCTTGAAGAACCGCTTCAATGTTTTCTCGAGAAACAGGTTCTTTTTTATAGTTCCTGATTGATCGCCGGGATTTCAAGAATTTAATGAGATTTTCATAGGTTATTATCAAGGATGGTTTTTTAACTTCCTCGAATTCAAGCACAGTATCAATTGCGTCATATTCGATAGCATCAGTGGGACAAATAGAGATACAATGGCCACATGAAATGCATCTATCAAATTTATCTTCAAATATTACTCTTCTTTTTTGTCCAACGATGGTTTCTGGTTTATAAAAAAGATTTGAAGGACATTCATTAACGCATTTCAGGCATTTTATGCATTTTGTTTCATTTATTCTAAGGATTTTCATAAAATAACACTTTTTTCAGAATCTTGTTTGAATATATTAAAAGATTAGTTTGAAGTAAATTTTTTCAATTTTTCCTTCAGATTTATTATGATCTTCATTGCATCAAGAGGAGTTAGCGAATTAATATCAATTTTATCTAATGATTTTTTTACTTCAGCGATATCATCATCATTTACGAGTCTTTCAGTTTTTACTATAGGTTTAAAAAAAGTAGTTTGAACTGATTTTTTTTGTTTTTTTTTTTCTACCTGGTTTTTTTGTTGGGAATTAATAGAAGGTTTTATATTTCTAGTTAATTTTTTAATTAGCTCTTGGACTTCATTCTCTTTTGATTTTAATTCTATTTCTTTCTGATTTAATAGTCGTTCGCATTCAATTATTTCTGATTTCTTCTTTGATATCTCTGAACTTAATTTTGTCAGTTCTTGTTTCTTTTGATTCAGAATCTTGTCTTGGTAATTGCCCACTGACGGCTTTGCACCGTTTTTTTTTACAGTTATTTTAAATGGATCTTTTTCTTCAATTTGTTCTAAAATTTCAAATGCTCGAATTATAACGTCATCAGGTATGCCAGCGAGTTTAGCCACGTGTATTCCATATGACTTGTCCGTGCTTCCCGTTCGCAACTTTCTTACAAAATTTATAGATCCATCATCATTTTCAATAATATCCAAGTGGAAATTTTTTATTCTGGGTAAATTGATTTCAGTCAATTGATGATAATGCGTGCTAAAAAGAGTTTTAGTCTTAAGGTCATGAAGTTTTTCAAGGGTGGCCATTGCTATGCTCTGACCGTCACTAGTGCTCGTGCCCCGCCCTAATTCATCAATGATGACAAGACTTTTTGGAGTGGCATAATTCAAGATTTTTGCAGTTTCGGTCATTTCAATCATGAAAGTGCTTAATCTCCGGGCCAAATCATCCGAAGCTCCAATTCTTGTGAAAATTTGGTCGATAATTCCGATAGTAGCAGATTTCGCCGGAACGTAACATCCCATTTGAGCTATAATGCAAGTTAAAGCTACTTGTCGCAAAAAGGTTGAATTATGATTGATAAATCCATTTCCTATAAAAGAATGATTTATTGGAATAGAAAAGTCATATAAATAAGCATTTGATAACTCTATGCTTCTAATCTTATCATAAAAATAATTATTTTTTAATATTGATTGAAGTTCTGAACACTTAATGCTATATTTTTCACAATAATTTATTAATTCTTTCAATTTATCATATGAAATATTTCGATTATTTGGTATATAAATGTAAAAAATGTTTCCAATGTTTTTATTGTATTTTAATTTGTCATAATGTGGAATTTTATCACTTTTTTTTACAATTCTTTTTTGTATTTTTATCAATTCTATTTTTAAATGTGGTATACTATGAATATTTGTCATTCGCTTGGATGAAATAAGAGACTTTCTTTTAGATTTCCTTTCTAACCTAAAACCGATATAATCATAAAATTTAATTGTATCTTCTCCATAGATATTTATATTATAGTTTATTTTTCTATAGGTTTTTTTTGTAGTTAAAGAAGAAATTATACCATAATTTAGTAATATCATGTGAATTTGATGTGCTAATTTATATGAACTAGAAGAAAATGAAACATTTCCATATTTTTTGTCAGAAGTTCCGTCCGTATCGAATAATCCTTGTAGAAAAGCTTTCATAATATTTTTAGGAGATTTTAAAATAATAGTAGGAATTTCCTTCTGGAATGCCTTATAATATCCTAATCCTAAAAAATATAAAAAATCTCGAAGATATTTACTCGATATATAATGCTCAACATTACCCGGAGTTTTAGATTTAGCATTATAATTAAAAAGTTTCTTAGAAATTCTATAAAATTCTTTTTTCAAAAATGGATCTTTCGATGTAAAATTAATACTATTTTTATAGGTAAGTGTTCCATTTCCAATCAAAATTCCTATAAAATATGCCAAATCTTCATCCATTTCATCAGGGATATCATATCTTAATACGCCCTCAGGATAAATATTTGTAATTTTTTCATAAATAGGAGATTCATATTTGATATTAGTTGAATTGCCCCATAAGCCATTATTACAATTTACAATTATAAATTCATCTTTATTAACTTTAGATAAATTTTTCCATATTTCTTTTCCATTTGGAGTTCTAACTAAAATTGGATGATTCAATGAACCTTCAATTTCATATCCTAATTTTGAAGTTATCTTAACTGAAGGTTTTTTACCATTGCAATAAATATGAGATGATCTTACTTTACCTCCTAATCCGAGTAAATTTAACTCAAGTTCAACGAAAGAATCTTCTTGAATTTTTTCAGGTTTAAAATAATTAATTGGTAATATTCCTTGCTCAGTAAAAATTAATGTATTTTCATTTACACATTTACCGGCCATGTTAGGACCCGTGATTATTAACACTTGTTCATTATGGGTATCTAAATAGCAATCATTAGGTATGAATGGTTCTTCAAAATTGATTTGTTCAATAACGGGATGTCTTCCTTGCTTTATTATGATTTTTGTATCATCATTAATTTTCGGTTTACAATAATTATACTTTTCAGATATTTCCCCGAAACATGTTAAAACATCTATATTAGCGATATTTCTTGCAGTTTCTAAAATTTTTTGAGTTTCTTTTATTACCTTATCTCTAATCGTGCAAAAGATCTCATATTCAAGATCATTTATTTTTTCTTCAGCGGAAACGATTTTTTCTTCAAGATTTTTCAACCGTTCCGTGGTATATCTCTTGGCATTTTTTAAGTGAGCTCTTTCAACAAA
>CAZRIR010000046.1:0-6508 GCA_964600195.1 uncultured archaeon
TATGAAAAATCATCTAAAATAGATGACTCCTTTTTGATCAATTTGGTAGATACTCCAGGTCATTTAGATTTTTCAGGGAAAGTTACAAGAGCATTAAGATTAATTGACGGGGTTATCGTGGTCGTGGATGCCGTCGAAGAGATTATTGCCCAATCTGAAACGGTCATAAAACAGGCCTTACAGGAAGGTGTACGTCCAATTCTTTTTATCAATAAAGTAGATAGGCTTATTAGAGAATTGAAATTAAAAGATGAGAATATTAAAAAAAAATATTCACGAATCATAAATGATTTTAATAAATTAGTTGAGCGTCACGCAGACCCTCCCTTTAACAAAGCATGGAAGGTTTCACCCGCAGACGGAAATGTTGCGTTTGGAAGCGCACTTCATAAGTGGGGTTTCACCTTGGACATTTTAGAAAGAAATACTTTAAAATTTAAAGATATTCGCTCGAGGTATAAAAAAGAGACTTATACAAAGGAATCTTATTCGGATTTAGCTATATATTTTCCAATTCATGAAGCAATCTTGGAATTGGTCATTGATCATTTACCTAATCCCCAACAAGCTCAAAAATACAGAATTAAAAAGATATGGTCAGGGGATCTTAGCTCTAAATTTGGAAAGGCAATGATAAACTGTGATCCAATTGGACCAATGATCATCTGCTTGAGTAAAGTTCAAGCTGATAAACAACGTCTTGTAGCAACAGGAAGAATTTTTTCTGGATCTTGTTCTAAAAAGCGTGATGTATATCTATTAAATGAAGATAAAAAAGATAGAATACAAAATATAGCTCTTTTCATGGGGCAGCGCAGGATTCAAATAGAAAATCTACCCGTGGGCAATATCATAGCAATTGAAGGGTTAAAAGAGGTTAAAAGTGGAGATACAATCATAGATCAAGATCACCGCGAGAAAATGGTCCCCTTTGAAAGTGTGAAATATGTATCAACACCCGTGGTTACGGTATCTGTTGAACCGGAGTACTTGAGGGATTTGGAAAAAATGAAAGAATTGATTGAAAATCTTTTAATTGAAGATCCTAATTTAAAATTTGAAATTAAGGAAGAAAATGGCGAATATCTATTGTCTGGAACAGGCCCCCTACATTTGGAAGTTACTGTCAATGAAATAAACAAGAGAGGTGTAAGTGTTTCCACTTCTGAACCAAGAGCTGTTTTTAAAGAATCATGCAAGTATCCATCGTCCATTATCGTTGTTAAAAGTGAAGATAAAAACAATGTTGTAGAACTACAAGTAGAACATCTAGATTCTAAGACTATAAATTTTTTCCGAATAAATGATCATGATTCAATTCTATCCTTAGATAATTCTGGAAATATAATCAAACAAAACACGGGTTTGTCTGAAAATGATGTTGATCGTATTTGGAAATGTGATGAAGATTTAAATGTAATCATTTACCAAGGAAAAGAACCATTAAAACAATTTTATAAAAATCTCATTATTGAAATCATAAATAAAATCCATTTAAATGGACCACTTTGTGGTGAATCTTTAACTGAGTTAAAAATCACGATCAAAGAAATGATTATTGATAACATGGATGAAGAAAATGCATTTTCAGAGCTTTCAGCAATGTTTTACAAAGCAATAAAAGAAGGATTAAATGAGGGAGGATTAATTTTATTAGAACCGATATATAAGACATATATTCAATTACCTCCAAGTTATATTAGATCCTTGCATTCAATAATATCAAAATATTCCGCAAAAATTAACAAGATCGATCATGAAGACGAATTCCAAGCGCTAATTGAAATTCTTATACCCGTTAGAAATTCCATTAAATTCGCTGAAGACATCCGATCATCAACTTCAGGTAAGGCATTTTGGCAAAATGAGTTTCATTCCTTTATGGAAATTCCTCCTCACGAATCTGATACCATCATAAATGATTTACGATTTCATAAAGGACTATCCTGGTAAAATAACAAAGAAATATATAATATAATTTGCATATCTCCTAAGAGAATTAAATATGTGTGGAATGATTTGCATAAATGAATCTAAGCAATAACTCGAATGACTTCGAAAAGATTTCTGAAAAAAAATATAAAAGCATAATTGAAAACTTGCAAGAAGCGATTGTAATTTTAGATTTTGATGGGAGGTTTATTTATGCATCACCTCAATATTATAAACTAATTGGAAGTGAAGTAGGAATTCATGATAGAATTAATTTTGAAAGAATCCATCCTGACGATAGAAAAGAATTGATAAAACTATTTAGGAAGGCTGCAAAACAAGAAAGGAGTGAAATTGTTACACCAATCGATTTTAGGGTTTTGCATGATGAGGGTCATTATATATGGATATCAAGCATATCTAATAATTATTATGATGAAAATGGAAATGTGATTGGTTTTATTTCGACCATGAGGGATATAACTAAAACAAAAACTGTTGAACAACAATTTTTAGAAACAGAAGCTAAATATCACTCCTTTATAGATAATTTTCAAGGTATTATATATCAAGCGGAAACTACTTCTTCAAAACTAGTATTTATTGGAGGAAGTATTCATGAAATTACGGGTTATCAACGAGAGGATTTTTATAATGAAATAATTAGCTGGTATAGCTTAATTTTGGAAGATGATTTTCATTTAATACAAGAAAATTTAAAGAAATTGGAAGAAAATTCAAATAAAAATGTTGATTTGATATACCGAATACGTGATAAGGAGGGAGATCTAAAATGGGTAAGGGACTATGCCAGAATAATCAGTCGGGGAAATAAAAAGGGAGATATAATTCAGGGAGCCATTTATGATATTACACAACAGGTGATAACGGATAAAAAATTACAAATTTCGGAAGGAAGGTATAAAAGAATTACTGAAAATGCAAATGACTTGATCGTCGTGTTTAATCAAGATTATGAAATTGAATATATCAATGAAAATGTTCATAAAAAATTATTAGGATATACAAACGAAGATATCAATAGACAACTTCCACTAGATTTTATACATCCTAGTGATCAAATAAAGATAAGGAAATTCTTTTTTAAAATATCAAAAGAGGGGGAAAGTTCTGGAGAGACTCGATTACTTAAAAAGGATGGAGACCCCGTGTGGCTGCATCTAAAAGGCAATACTTTTATAGATGTTGACGGAAAGAAAAAATTTCTTTTGTTTGCGATAGATATAACAATTCGTAAAAAAACTGAACAAAAAATAAAGGAGTCTGAAAGAAAATATCGCTTGATCACGGAAAATGCGAATGATATTATATGTATCATAAATGATAAATTTAAACTCGAATATGTCAATGAAGAGCCCTGTTATCGAATAACGGGATTCAAAGCTACAGAAATTTTAGGAAGGGATGTATTAAGCATGATACACCCTGATGATATAGATAAAACGATAAAAACTTTGAATCAAGGGATCATTAAGGGAGAGGGAGCAATAGATACTAAGCTTCAAAAGAAAAATGGAGAATATATCTGGCTGGATATAAAAGGAAAGGTTTTTTATGATGAGAATGATGAATTGAAAATAATATTGACAGCAAGAGACGTTTCATTTCGAAAAAAAGTTGAAAAAGAACTAAAAGAATCCGAGGAAAAATTAAGAACATTCATGAATTCCGCTACAGATGCGTTTATAATGTGGGATTCTGAATTAAATCTCATTGATATCTCTGATGTTGGTATAAAAGATTATTTTCCCGAAGAAATATTGAGAGATGCTCTTATTGGAAAGAATATAACTGATATAGTACCCGATATTGAGACTTCAAGAGTATATCCCATGTTTAAAAGCGTGCTCATGACGGGGGAGCCTGTTACTATAGAGCATAATTATATTCGTCCTTCATTAGGAACGCGTTTTATTTCTGTAAAAGCATTTAAAGTGAGCGAGGGATTGGGAATGATCGTTTCTGATACCACTCAACAGAAATTAGCGGAAGATAAATTAAAAGAGTCTGAACGCAAGTACAAACAATTATTTGAAACATCACCTTATGCTATTTTCTTAGTATCCTTAGACGGATCGATAATTGATTGTAATCCAGCAACAGAATTATTGTTTGGATATGAAAAGTCAGAATTGCTAAATAAAAAGTTTAAAGATTTAACGTATTATCCCCAAAAATATCAGGATGGAATGATAAAATGCTTTAAAGACGTAATTATGGGTAAAGGTCATGAACCAACCGAATTAGAAATTTTTAAAAAAGATGGAATGTTAGCTTGGATTCTAACTCATCTTAATTTAGTAAAATTAGGTTCTGAATATTTAGTCCAAGCAATTGTTTTTGATATCACGGAGAATAAAAGAGCCCAGAATTTAATCCAGCAAGAGATTGAGCGCCTTAGAGAACTGGATCAAATCCGTAATGACCTTGTTAGACGAATCTCCCATGAATTAAAGACCCCCTTAATATCGATTTTTAGCACTTCTCAGCATTTATTAGAGAATTACAAGCATGATTTGAACGAAAAAACGCTCAAGTTGATATCCACGATTCATAAGGGAGGTAAACGCTTAAAAGTTTTAAGTGATAATTTAATCAATAGCTTGAGATTAGAGGCAAGCGGTATAAAGCTAAATCTTCAAAATCAGGATATAGTAAGGACTATAAATGAAACAATTGAGAGTCTCGAGATTTTTATTGATGAACGAAATCAAATTATAAAAAAAGAAATTCCTGATAAATTATTTTTTAAAATTGATGAGATTTGGTTTAGTCAAGTTCTGTCAAACTTACTTTCTAATGCTATCAAGAACACGCCACCCTTGGGCGCAATTTTGGTCAAATTAGTAGAGGAAAGAGATTATATTGATTTAATCGTGAGTGATACGGGAGTAGGAATAACTGAGAGGGAAAGAGGCTTGTTATTTACTCGTTTTGGAAAAATTGAGCGATATAATGAAGATTTGGACATTGTTAGCGAAGGAAGTGGATTAGGACTATATATTTCAAGAGAAATAATTCAATTACATGATGGAGAAATACTCGTAGAATCAAAGGGAAGAAATAAAGGGAGTATTTTTACCATAAGGTTGCACAAAAATGAATTTAACGTTTAATCTTTTTATGAGAGAGAATCAGAAGATTTTATAAATATTCTTTCAATATCTTGAAATTTTTTAAATCGAAAGGTTTTATAAAATATCCATTAGCGCCTGTTTCCTCTATTTTCTCCCGCACCTCACCTTCTGGAACTGCGGTAATGTAAAAAATAGGAATGTTCTTATAATTAGGTTCAGATCGAATTTTCTTACATATTTCATATCCATCAATATCCGGTAAAAGCACGTCAAGTAAGATTAATTTAGGAACGTTTTTTTTCAATAAAAAGAGAGCTTCCTTACCCTTTACCAGTTCTTTTGTCGTATAACCTTTCGTATCGAAGTAATCTTTCAATAGATTTATGGTTGAATCATCATCGTCTATAATTAACACGTCAAAAATGATTTCTTCCATTGAGAGCTGTTCCATGGCATCATTAATCTTATTTTCAAGTTTTATACTTTCATCAAAAATATTTTTTATTTTTAATAAAATATCCCAATCCAATTCGTCCTTATAATCTTCAATCAATAACTGGGAATAGCCTTTTATTGCAGTTAAAGGTTCCTTAAAGCCATGAGTAATCTTATCAATATTTTCCAAAAAATCCATCTTGGGTTTCATTTTAATGTAAAAATCAACACTTTGACGGATCAATTTTGAGATTGTTGAAATATCATTCTCATTGGCAAAATCTTGCCATGAATCTTTTGTATCTTCAGAAACGTTAAATCCGATGTATTTTTTAGTATCCTCAGGTTTTTTATTTTCTTTAGAAATATTGACCACGAACTAAAATGTTTTAACTTGAACTCATTAAATTTTGAATTAATATTATATGTTCATTTTTTCTAATAAAGATTTATAATATATATCTAATTGACTTGAAAAGATCATGATATGCGCCCGGCGGGAATTGAACCCGCGCCCTCTGGTTGGGAACCAGAGATTCTACCCCTATACTACGAGCGCTTAATTTATTAAAACATTTGTATCTTATAAATTATTTGAAATTTTGATATTTTCTGAACCCCTTGCAGTGGTAGTCCTTTCACGACTCTTTTTTTACTCATGAAAATCATCCTTATCAGTTTTTCTCTTATTATTTGTTTTTATTAACACCCTCATCCTCCTGGAGTTCCAGTAGTAGTTGGAGGAATCAAATTAAATACAATTGATGTAATTATAATGATTGCAATCACGATTAGAATTACAGTCATTACAGTTAAGATTTGTTTGTTTCTTATTTCCATTTTTATCAAAGAAATAATGTAGTTTTAATGAATATAATCTACGATTTAAAATAAATTATTGAGATATATATTATTTTATTTTTTAATTCTGAAGGTTAAAGGATGCAATAGAAAAGATCTGATAAACATTTAAATAGTAAAAACTTCTACCTTATATTATTTAGAATTAGAATAATAGATAATATCGAGTTTTCTAAATTGAT
>CAZRIR010000046.1:6608-10248 GCA_964600195.1 uncultured archaeon
AAAGGAGTGCCAGGAAAGGCTCAATTTTCCATTATTAGGGAAATCTTATCAAAAGGCTGTGATGGTGTTATATTTTTGATTGATGGTTGTGATAAAGCGAATATAGATGCCGCCAAAGAGGCACTTGATGAAACTAAGGCTTTTATTGAAGAAAAGATCCCAATAATTATCATTGCAAATAAATCAGATAATCCAGAATATCTTGGCTGTGAAAAAGTTTCAGATTTAATCAGCGAAAAGGTTCATGAAGGTTCTGGTAAGACAACAGAAGGAATAAAAGAATTAATTATCCACCTATCCAAACTCATTTTAAAGGAAATATAAAGGAGTATTTTTTGAAGTAGTAAATTTAATTTCTAATCATAAAGAAATTAAAATCTTGTTATATTTAACAATTTATGAGAAAGATTAAAGAAAAATTAATTCGATTTTTTAAAATAATACCGGGAGGTATCTTTGGAATATTATCGGGATTAATCGGTATAATATGTGACTTCATAGCAATTGCATTATATCCCAGGTATAGTATTCTACATGACATGGTGAGCACTTTAGGAGTTGGTCCTGGAGCAGATTTTTTTAATTATGGATTGATCTTTTCAGGAATTTTTGCGGTAATTTTTTATATTTACCTCAGTTTGACATTTGATAAGGAGGATTCCAGTAATACCTTTATCAAGACTACATTTATTATTGCTATTATTTCGAGTCTTTTAATGAGCACGATTGGAATTTTCCCCGCAATTCAAGATAAAAAATTGATTATTTTATTACATTATTTAGCTGCATTATCCACATGGCTAACAGGTATAACTTATTGTCTCATGGTTGCCTCTCTATTTATGAAGAGTTCGAAATATACCAATTATCTATCAATTATAGCATTTATTCCCGCATTCATGATGACAACCTTGTTGATATTCATTATTACTCCTTTTACGCAGGATCTTGTTCCTTTTACTGAATGGATCATGGTGTTTAGCGTGATTGGATTTATAATCTTTATTTCATCATATACTCTATATAAAAAGATATAAATATGTGCTAAGAAAAATTTGTTATGATGATTGTTTTTTTTGATATAATAAAATATTTTAGTGATTTATCATGAATTTAGACGCGATTGATATCGAAAGAAGTATCGATGTTCAAGTTAGTGATGCGTTACTAGTTGTTGATGTTCAAAATGATTTTATTCCTGGAGGTGCCTTAGCTGTAGAAGAAGGTGATGAAATAATTGCCGGAATTAATAAAATGACGGAATCATTCAATGAAAAAAATGCTAAAATAGTATTTACTCAAGATTGGCATCCTATAGATCACCTTTCATTTGCCAGCATGCATGCAGGTAAAGATCCGGGAGATGCTTATCAGTCAGAAGATGGTTCTGTTGGACCGATTTTATGGCCAAATCATTGTGTTCAAGGAACAAATGGCGCTCATTTTCACGAGGATCTAGATACGACTCACGGAGATCTAATAATAAGAAAAGGAACCAATCCAAGAATAGATAGTTATTCCGCATTTTTAGAAAATGATAAAAAAACTGAAACAGGGTTAGCAGGATACCTAAAATCTCTAAATATTAAAAGGATATTTGTTTCGGGGCTAGCCTTAGACTATTGTTGTTATTTTACAGCAATAGATGGAGCAAATTTTGGATTTAATGTATTTTTTTTTATTGACTTAACAAAAGGAATAGACCAACCTCCAGATAATATCATCAATTCTTTAAATGACATGAAATCTAAAGGTGTAAAATTCATTAAAATGGAGAGTATTAATACTTAAAAAATCACGAGGGTTTTTTATTTTAGCTTTTTTCTTTTTTCAAATAAGCTTTGTAATTCTTGTAGCACTGCCGCTCTAGCACTAGGGATATTCGAGGAAGGATTTCTTCGGGAGCTATATACTGGAGGAGGTGGTGATAAAAATTGAGGCGGAGTCACATTAGATGACATTATTGGAGTAGGTGATCCTTGGGCAAGTGTTTTAGAAATCGGTTTTCCTTGTTCTAGAGCAGTGAGCCGATTATTGATTTCATCGAATTTCTCCATGACCGTTTCTGACAAACGAATCAACCCGTTCATGGTATTCTCTAGTATTGAAGCGATTCCTTCTATTTTAGTAATTGAAGTATCCTCTAATGTAGCCGTTTGCTCCATCGTATTCTTAAGATATTGGGCAAACTTTGGTTCCCTTGCTATTATAGAAAAGATCGAGCTTAAATATATATCATAATCAAGTTTCTTCTTATCCTTGAATATTTTTTTTATTTCATCTTTGAGATGTTCAATATTCAGTAAGATCTCGTTTTCTTCTTTCAGATCTGGATCAAATTTATGAATAAAAATTAAAACATAAGGATATTCCTCGATCCTTAACAGATATTCTAAAATATTTTTAAAATATTCCAAGCTTTCGTCATAACTTTCACTGTCCTGAACATCTATAACATAGATTACTAAATCGACGCGAAAAAAATATTTTTCTGGTTCCTGAAGATACCTTTTTCTATATTCTTGTTGTCCTCCAAAATCCCATACGTTCAAATTCAAGTTTTTGGTTTTTACTTCTCTTCTTTCAACTCCTTTGGTTGGTTTCAATCGGGTAAGGTCCTTCATTCCGAATTGCCCACCAAACTTGGTCAAGATAGTTGTTTTCCCCGCATTGGCCAATCCAACAACAATGACTTTCTGCTCCTTCTTTTCAATGATGACTTCATCTTTTCTTATACGTTCAGCGATTATACTAATAATTGTTGCCTTTTTGATCTTTTCCTCAATTTCCGTGTCAATAGATAAAATTTCTTCGATTTTTGCTTTTTGTTTAGGATCGGATTTATACAAGACCTCAAATGGTGATTCTTGATCAAGTATTTGAAATTCATAAATTTGGGATACATTAAACATTTCATAAATGAGTTTAACATCAACTTCCTTTAAAAAATTAAATGCCATGGCAGGTAATTTTAGAAAATCATCTACCGTTTTTAGAGGACTCCCTAACTTTTTAATTACGGATTTATCCAGAAATTTTAAAAAAGGTTGAAGCTTACTTTTTTGCTTTTTTGCCATTATTTATATATTCTCTTTTTTCCTTAGTACTCTTTTAAAGATCAGTGAGTAATATTATTAAAATATTATCTATAAAAGATCATCAAAAACAACTCATAATAAGCGTTATATCATGATTCAAAATTTAATGAATAATTAGGAAAATAAAATCATTTTTCAAAAGCTTTTTTTTTCTTTCAAGATAAATTTTATTTATTTTTAACTAAAATCACAATTTAACAAATTAAAGAATAAATATATTATGATTGATATCATCATAATTGCGATTTTACAAGGTATATTTGAATGGCTTCCCATTTCCTCATCAGGACAAGTAATGATAATTTCGATAAATTTTTTTGGGCTAAGCCCATCAGAATCCTTCTCTCTTGCTATTTGGCTTCATTTAGGGACAGCATTAGCAGTATTGACTAAATATAGGAATGATTTCTATAAAATGACAGTTAGTTTTTTTCCAAATAAGTTTGAAGTAAGAGATTCAGATAAGAAAAAAAGAAATTGGATAATTATTGCAACTATTGGTACAGCCATCACGGCTATTCCTTTATATTTTATTTTTAAGA
>CAZRIR010000047.1:0-10246 GCA_964600195.1 uncultured archaeon
GCACTTTCTCCATGCATTCTATATGGAGATTCAAGTTCATCAAAATAGAAAATGAGAACACGATCTATATTTTCTGTAATAATCTTAATCATGGCCAGACAAATATCATCTTCTTCAATTACAGAATTAATTCCTAAATCGCTTAATTCTTCAGGCTCTAGTTCTTCACCTAGAAGCCATCGTTCTGCTAAAGCTTTTTTATTTTTATCCATCTGAAAGGTAACTAAAGCTTTCACGCAATCTGCAAACACGCCAGGAAAATCTCTAATTCCCATTTGTATGACCTCCTCAATCTTGGGTTTTTGAAATATTCCTTTTTTTGCTAAGTTTTCCTTCCATTTTTCTTTCCACTCTTCGACGAGGTTTTTTGAAACAATATCCAAGATTTCAGGCCCAACATCTTCTATAAGACAAGTGTAGACATGCAATAAGACACGAATACTGGCAGGTGGACTCGGTACATAAATGATGGTCCAATTCACAGGCTCCATTTGTCCCACTTCTATTTCTTCAGTTTGCTCGAGTTTCGACCTATTTTCTTTTTCCTTATCCTTAAATGAATGATAGGCATGAGTTTTACCAGTTCCGGCTGACCCTAAAATTGGAATTAAACGTGATGATTTGTCTTGGGAGGTTTGTTTTACCATGCGGTAAACTTCTCTGTCAATAACACTTCTGGGCCTGGCAATATCGACTTTATCTTCGATATCACCACGACTTACAAAATTACTAAAAGGCATCAGGGGTGCTTCTCTTAGTACTTCTAAATACATGTTTTTATCATCATCTGAAAGTTCTGAATACAAGATCTTCTCCTCTAACTTAATATATTTAATGTAATTTTACTTTATTTGGAATAAAATTTTAATAGTATAAATGCTAAATTGCTATTAAGTATCCTATCGAAGGCAACATTATTAAATTTAATGATATTTTTACACATAAGATAGAATGAATTAAAATTATTAAAGAAAAAAAAGAACATGCCAAAAAACGATAAAGAAGACGATGAAGAAGATGATGATGAGGAGAATGATTTTCAAACTCCTCCTTTTGACTTCTTTAAATTTATAGAAAGTGACTTATTTAAGTCAAAAGAATTTCAAAAAATGTTTCGAGATGTTTATAAAAAAATTTCAGAATTTTTACCTCAAAATATTCAAAATGTAGATCCTGATGAAGTACGTAAATGGTTTATGAAAAATAAATCAAAATTTTTTCCAGGTAACCCTTTTGTTGCAGGTTTTAATATAAATTTTCGTCCGGACGGAACGCCAATTATTGAATCGTTTGGAAACATAAGAAATCCAGGAGGAAAACCAACGAGTGCCGATGTTGATGCCGGTGTTCGAGAACCTTTAATTGAAATTAATCAAGAACCAAGCCAAATAATCGTCATAGCAGAAATGCCTGGAGTGACCAAGGAGGAAATAGAAATTAAAGCTACAAGCCATTCACTAACAATTTCTACAAAATCAATAGAACCAAGCCGGAGATATTACAAGGAAGTAGAGTTACCCGTAGCCATTAATTCAGATTATGCAAAAGCTCGATACCAAAATGGAATTCTTGAAGTCAAGCTGAAAAAAATTGATGAAAAACAAACAGACATTAAAATCGATTAATCTAAGGTTCATTGATTTATATGAATGTCTGAAGATTTAATTTAGCTAAAAAATGTACGCTCAATGAATGTTTAAAAAATATGATTTAAATTCAATCATTTGTTATTAATTTTAAAAATATCAATTTCAAACTAATTGAAAATGTGATTAGAATGAAAAATGAATATAAACTCTCAAAAAAAGCACTTATAATCATAAGTCTTGCGTGGTTCTCAATTTTATCAATAGGGCTTGTTTTAATTTTATATTTTAATGAAGCTTTTTATATTACAAATCCGATTATTTGGAGTATTTTCTTCATGATTACCTATCTAGGAGATGCTATTGTACTTATTGTAATAATGGGGATTTTATATATTAGCTATGACAAAAAATATGCATTGCATCTAGTCTATTGTGTTTTAGCTTCATTTTATATTAATAGTTTCATAAAAGGCTTGCTGAAGGATCCAAGACCCCCAACCAATGATCTTAGATTGGAAAAAGATTATGGTTTTCCATCCGCACACTCTCAGGTTTCAGTTGCAGCTTATGGATATCTTGCTTTTGAATTTAAAGATTCAAAATTTAAAAATAGCAATATTATCCCAATTTTATTTTCATTAGTAATCTTTTTAGTTGCCATTTCTAGAGTCATCATCGGTGTACATGATGTCCAGGATGTTGTTGGAGGTTTGTTAATAGGAATTATTTTTTTATTAGTAGTGATTTATTTGGAACCTTATATTTCTAAAAAAATAGGACTTCTAAACTTGCCAATAAAAATAATACTCTCAATCGTAATTTCAGGATTATTATTTTTAGTTGGGATTGTTTTTTTTCCAAAAGCAGGTGAGGGTCTGATTGTTAATGCAATTCCATATTCTGATTCTGGAGGATTTGCTCTAGTTTCTGGGGCTTTCTTAGGAATATCTATTGGATATTTATTGGAAAATGAATACATACAATATGACCCTACTCAGTTAACTAAAAAAGAAAAAAGGACAAATCTGTTGATAGAATTAATTATCTTGATTCCACTGTATCTTCTTCTTGAATGGTTCCTAGATTTTAACATATTAACTAGATTCATAAGGTATGCAATATTTGCGTTTGTTTTAGTATTTATCGGACCATTAATATTTAAAAAAATAAATTCAAAATAAGAAATGAAAAAATAGATATTTTATTTCATTTTTTTTTTTCAATATTTTCTGTTTAAAATTTCTCTTAGCAATATTTGATTGATTTGCATCCTCTCCTCGGGTGAAATTTCTTCATGTGGAGTAATAATAACATTCAAATATATGTCATCTCTATTGCTATAATGTTTAAGGACTTTTTCTAATCTCATTTTATTTCTTAACTCAAGAAGTTTTTAAACTTTCTTTATGTTAAAGAAATAATTTAAGGGGTGTATAATATAATTAAATGACATTTGGACATCATCATGAAAATATGTAGGGAATATCATAAAAATGAAATGAGTTTTAATTTTTGAAAGCAAATATATGTTTATTCTTTGGATGAAAAATTAGTAGTTACTCCGAACTTTAAATCCATCAATCTTCTAAAAGCTCTAAAAATTCAAGTATTTTCTTGTTTAATCCATGATTTTTGACATTCTCAAGAATTATTTTCGCCAATTCTTTTTTTTTCTGGAAGTATATTTTCATAAATTCTTCTTTTGTCATGTTCGGATATCTTATGGAGAGTGCCATATCTCGTCTTGGACACCCTCCACTTCGCATGCAACAGTATGATATTGAGCCAAAGCATACAATATCCGAATCCCAATTATTTTGCTTCGAGAAATCTTCTTTAATTTTAATAAATTCTTCTTGCGTCATCCCTAATTTTGCTAGCGTCTCGTCTCTTCGGCATTTAAATCCAAAAGTCAAAGCAAATCCTGGTTTGCAACAAAAAGTTAGTGCTCGATAATCTCCTCCCATACAAATTGGAACTGGCGCGTTTTTTTCCCATCCATTTAAATCTCTTAATTTGTCAGGGTCTAAATTAACCATTTTGTCAAACCATGAATCTATAAATAGTTTGATAAGTTTATTAATTTAGTTAAATGATGGACTCGATATAAGTTTCTACTTTATTTAAAAACGGTAATAATGATAAAATCATATAATTATTTTAAACATTAAACATTGAAAGACAATAAAACGATGTAAAAGAAGAAATTTTTAGGTATATACGAGAACTATCGAAAATTTCTTATCCAAGTAATGTATTTGAAGTTCAACTTAATTCTAAGTGTTGCAAAAATGTATTTTTATTAATTTCATAAAATTTTTTTATAAAGAAATACTACCGTTCCTTAAATTATAATCATATCTTGTGGCCCGGGTCGTATAGTGGTTAGTATTGGGGACTGAATGAGAATAGTCTTTTCATGCACCCACTGTGAATCCCTAGAGGGGGGTTCAATTCCCCCCCCGGGCCCTCCCAAATTTCAATTTCGATATTGTAAATTTCACTATCAATAATCTGTAAATTTATTGTTTGATATTTTTGGATGACAATGAACTGCTTACTTAAATCATTCTTGATCCTTTCCAAAATTTCTATTAATCTTTTTTTTATCTTTATATCCTTTTTTTATTTAATTTGGGTAATATAGTATTAGAATAATTGCTTTTAAATGAAGAGAATATCAAAATTTATTGATTTTATGAGAAATTAATATGATCGAGTCAATCCCATCAAAAAATTAAGACTATAAAAAACCCAATGCTTTCTTTTAACCCCTAATCTTCAATGAATTTTAATTTGGAGGATAATATTACCAAGAGGAATTGCAACTAACTCTTGAATTGAAATCGTTCTATTATGGCCAATGGTTTTGAAAATCTCGAAAAAAGCTTTATTTTCTACTATTAGCTGAATCAAAAACCATTTTTCAGATGATTGAAACTGTTTTAATGATTATTTTCATTAAATTCAATTTATTTCAAACAGAATTTTAATCTATAACATCTATTTAAAGTTTTAAATACTTGCTAGATTATTCTTTATTATCATGGCTGAAAAAAAGAAAGAAAAAGTTATTGCAGTCCGTGTTGATGAAAATTTCTTGACTAGATTGGAAACCTATTGCAAGAAATTAAAAATTAATAAAAGTTTGTTAACCAGAATAGCTCTTGAGAAACAAATGCGTTTTTATCAAAAAGAAACAGAAGATCCAGAACCCCTTTTGATTTGGGGAAAGCTAGAAATGATAGAAATATTAAAATCTCTTAATGAGGAAACTATCGAAAATGTAGCAGAAATCGCTTTTCAAACCAGTAAAGAGACTTATAAAACTATGTTGGAATCATCTGTAAATAAAAAAAAGAAAAAACTTGAAAAAAATTTAATTCCTGAAGAAGAAAAAAGAATAAAATGCAAAATTATGGTCGGTATATTGAAAAATCTTGTTTTTTCACCTGATGGGTTTAATTGGTTTACAAATATTCAAGATAAATGGGAAGATGGAAATTTAAAAATCGCAGGAACTCATAGTTTGGGATTTAATTTTTCACTTTATATTAAGTATAGAACGATTAAGCATATGGAGCCGTATGATTATGTTCTATATGGTGAAAATCTTCAAGAAAAGAAGGTAATACTAGACTTTATGCCAAAATAAATTTCAAATGTTGATCTTATATTTAAATATTTAAATAGAAATAGTACATTATATTATCTTAGATAATAATTTTTTTTTAGAGAGATTTAAATGAAAACATTTGAAGAATATTATCAAAGTTTGGTAGAGATGAAGCCTAATCTTTGGATTGGTGATGAATTGGTTGGTAGAGATGATCCTAGGATTAAAGGAGGAATGAATATAGTAAGGGTTACCTATGATTTAGCCCAGGATAAAAAATTCCAAGATCTATGTACTGCTACTTCTCATATCACTGGTGAAAAAATTAATCGATTTACACACATTCATCAAAATAAGGAGGATTTATTTAAGAAACAGCGTATGACTCGCATTCTATGTCATCAAGTTGGAGGGTGTATTCAACGTTGTATGGGAATAGATGCATTAAATGCTCTTTCTGTCATTACTTATGAATGCGATCAAGCATTAGGAACAAATTATCATCAGAACTTCCTAAAATATATGGAATATTTTCAGAAGAATGATTTAGCAGCATCTTGTGCATCTACTGATGTTAAAGGAGACCGATTAAAAAGACCCTCTCAACAAGAAGATCCAGATGCTTATCTTAGGGTAATAAAGACTCATGAAGATGGAATCATCGTAAGAGGGGCAAAATGTTGTATTACAAATACACCCTATGTGCATGAAATCATAGCTGTTCCCTGTAGAATCATGTTCCCCGATGATCATGATTATGCAGTGGCTTTTGCAATTCCTGCTGATTGGGAGGGTGTTAAACTTTTAGTGAGGCCAGCTTATTTCCACATACCAGAAAAAGTCCCAAAAGATATGGTTCCAACGAGTATGGCCTTGGGAGATTGTGAGACTTTTATTATTTTTGACGATGTATTTATTCCCAATGATCGTATTTTTCTTAATGGCCAAGCAGATCATCGACAAACACCGTATGCAGGATTTTTAGCATTAATGTTTGCTCATTTTCATAGACATTCTTATACTGGGTGTAAGGCAGCAATGTCAGAAATGCTTGCAAGCGCATGCGCTTTGGTTACCGAATATAACGGGACAGAAAGCACCTCTCATGCTAGAGATAAGATATCTCACATTTTAGGAACAGCAGAATTAGTATTTGCAGCTGGAGAATCGAGCACACTCCATTCAGAAAAGGCCCCATCTGGAACTCAAGTACCAGATGAGATCTTAACAAATGCGGGACGAAAATTAGCCGGTGAGCAGATATACGAGGAATACAAGATTTTAGCAGATCTTGCTGGAGGGCTAATGGCAGCATTACCGTTTATGGATAGTTTCTTTAATAAAGATGTTGGAGAACTTGCCTTAAAATATATGAAGAGAAATCCAAGTGTAAAACCAGAAAATGTTCTTAGATGCTTTAAAGGAATTGAATGTATTGGATGTTCAGATATTGCCGGTTTATTGCAAGTTGCGGGACTTCATGGAGGAGGATCTCCGCAAATGGAAACTATTGCAATGATGGGTCGATACCCTGTTAAGAAACTAAAAGATATTGCAAAATACATGTTTGGAATAAAAAAGAACCTAAAACGATTTGAACGCCAAGAAGATTTTCCAGTCACCCCTCGAGCAATGTTAGAGAAATTTCGTAAAGCACTCATTGTTCAGCAAAAACGGGAAGAAAAGAATCATTCTCCTAATTTTAGTAACGTTTCGGAGTGCTGATTTCAATATAGCTTTTATTTCACCTTCAATAACAGTAGTGCTTATTTTTTTTAATCCAACATTTCTTTTAACTCATTTCAATAATTTTAGTTATATAGCTTAGTAATTGATTAATTCCATTTTCTTTGTCCCCTGAATTATCTACAATCAGATCTGCATCTTCTAAGGTCTGATGAGTTTTAGCCCGGGCAATCCTTTGTTGTATCAATACCTCTGATTCTCTACCACGATCTCTTAATCTGGAGATAGTTATTTCTAATGGAACTTTAATAAAAACAACTTTTACATTCTTATATTTATCTCTTGCTTCATTAATTATCATCCGACTAACATTAACGATAACTGAATGACCTTTTTCAAGATATTTCTCAATTTCAATTGGCACCCCATAACAAAGTCCATAAATTCTCCAACTAAGAGAAAACCTACCTTTTTTTTCCATCTTTTCAAATTCCTGCACGCTAATTGAAAAATTGTTCTCAGTTTCAGAGGTAGGTCTGGTAACATATCTTCTTGCCTGAATTAATTTAGTTTTTTTTAAAGAATATTTCCTAATTACTCCAGAAATGATTGTATCCTTTCCACTAGAAGAATTTCCTGTAATTAAAAATAAGATTCCATTGTAATTTTTTTTTAATTCATCCATCTCATTGCCACTTTACATCTGAGAAATAAAAATTATAAAGGGTAAAATTAAAAAATCTATTCTGAATAATTAATTTTATCTGTATTTAAAAAATTGAAAAAAAATATATTTAGTTTTTTTATTATGGTAGGAGAAACCGAGAATGAAGATATTTTAAAGATTCCTGAAAGTTATCAAAGATATATAGATGAGATTTATTCTATTGCGAATAAGAAAAAAAAAGGAGGTTGGGTTTCAAATAAAGAAATTTCTGAAGCATTATCAATCAAACCTGCGAGTGTATCTGGAATGTTAACTAACTTGAAAAAGGAAGGACTCATTCAATGGGAACGTAGGAAGTCGATTAGATTGACAAAATTAGGGAAGGATGTTGCCCAACATTTAAATGAAGTTCATTCCGTATTAAATAAATTTTTTGAAAAGGTTTTAAAAATAAAGGATAAAAATTTAGTTGATGAGTTATCATGTCAAATTGAACATCATATTACCCAAGATGTAAAAGATTCTCTAATAAAATTTCTTGATAGCTATTTATCTGAATAATTTATTAGCACATTATTTAATTGTAATATTAACTTATACTATTTAAAATCATTAACTATGGATTGTTTTAAATGTCAAATGAATTGGTAGAAAAAATAAATTTAGTCAATGAAGTGTTTAAGGATTTTTCAAATGCAATTGAATTAGAGAATTTTCGTTCTTTTCTATTATTTACTATGAATAGTCAGGTACCCTCCAATTTACTCGCACAATTTGGATTTGGTAATTCCAAAGAAGTCATTAATCTACCATACAACCCCCTTTCAAAAATTCATTATCAAAAAATTAACATGATTACTTCAGGTTCATTAATCGTTTATGTGAAATGTGACCCCATTTCCGATGATTTTTTACTAGAAAAAGATAATCCTGTTATTAAGGAATATTTAAACCCTAATGAAATGAACCTTGCTTTCCGTGGAAATGAAAAAATCCTCATACCGAAAATGAGCGATTGCAATATGATCGATCCTTCAGTAAAGATTAATGTAAAAGTTGATGATCTTTATCATTCATTTCAAAGTTTCATGGCAATTGCTCAACCTAATATCATATTCGTTATAGAAGGAGATGATAATAATCCAGATATTATATTTGCATTTAACATGATGCCTCAGATTTCAGAGATAAAGCTAGAAAATATCTTAAAAATTGATGCATATTTGGATTATGAACATGAAACGAGAGGTAAAACTTATATAAAAAGAGAGGAAGATTATAAAATTGAATTTTTGAAAGATATTAAAGAATATAGCCATGCAGATCTTTATAAATCTGCATTTTCTTTGATATTACACGTAAAATCATTAAAAAATCCTTTATAATATTTTTTTTCTTTATAATTTCCCTGAAAAAATTGTAATATATTTTGGATTTATTACTCTTTATTTTTTGTATATTTTGTATTATTCATCCCGCATTAAATCATTAATATAGATGATTTAAATATAATTCAGTGCAACAAAGAATATAACCACATGAACTTGCTTTAATAAATTCTTTAATTTTTACCAGAATTTAATGTATAAAATTTAATATCAACAAAATAGGTGAAAAAATGAAAATTATAACAATAAACCTCCCTGAAAAGTATTTAGCAGCAATACAGACTTTAAATGATTTGGGTATTTATCCTTCAAGAAGTGAAGCAATTCGTATCGCATTACGAGATTTCTTAAATGAAGAATTAAAAATGGATCAAGATCTTGAACAAGAAGCCTTTAGAGAACTCATAAGCAGAAATCCAAACAGAATGAATATTAAATAAGTTAAAGGAATCTCTCCTTTTTTTATATATTTATTATCAGTAAAATCTATTATCTTAGCAATCTAGATGATATCATGATAAATGCATGTCTAAAACCAAAATTAAAATAATAAGAAAAAATGTTATTAAATATCAATACGAGAAAATTGATATTTCTTAGCAATGAAAGTAGTTAGATATTTTAATAATTCTGATGTGAGACTTGATGATTATCCTAAACCACAAATAAATTCAGGAGAGGTTCTAGTTGAAGTTAAAAAGTCGGGAATATGTGGATCGGATATACTTGAATATTATCGAATGGCAAAAATGAAGAAATTGGGAGTTTCTTCATTGATATTAGGTCATGAAATAGCAGGTGATATCGTTAAGGTTGGGGAAAATGTAGAAAACTTAAAAATTGGTGATAGGGTATTCGTTTCTCATCATGTTCCTTGTTTTGAATGCCATTATTGCTTGGAGGGACATCATACTGCGTGTGATTTACTCCATAATACTAACTTCGATCCTGGCGGATTTGCAGAATATATTAGGATTCCAGAAATTAATATCATAAAAAAAGGAGTATATGTTTTAAATCAAGATATTTCGTATGAAGATGCGGTCTTTATAGAACCTCTGGGATGCGTTTGTCGAGCTCAAAGAATCGCAGATGTGAAAAAAGGACAAACAGTCCTTATTTTAGGTAGCGGTGTTTCAGGTCTCTTGCATCTCCAATTAGCTAAGGTAAGAGGTGCAAATAAAGTAATCATGACCGATATTAGCGACTATCGATTGGAAATGGCTAAAAAATTGGGGGCAGATGCGACCTTTTATGCAAATAGTGATTTAAACACTTTAATCAGGGATGTTAATGAGAA
>CAZRIR010000048.1:0-6172 GCA_964600195.1 uncultured archaeon
ATTGTTTGAGGATTGTCCGTGAACTTGACCGGAACGTCCCTGATAAGAACTATGGGAGTTTGTTCATTCCCTTCTCCTAGCAAAAACTGGGCGGCACTGGCCAAATCATCTGCAACCGCACGTTTAGTTATTTTTAAGGGTCTATCATATAAATCGGGTCTCCCAATGCAATCTTCAATGGGCTCAAATCCCGCGGTCGCAATGGCAATTCCTATTGTTCCTACCCTGAGTGGTTGGACCCGAGAATCAGCAATGATTAATCCCAAATCTTCTATGTTAAACTCTTTTCTTAAAGCGTTCCGAAAATCCCACACCACTTTTTTGAGATTTGATGGTAATAACACGACTTTCCCTGGTCCGGCATTAGATTGATCAATTCCAGCATTAGCAATGAGAAAACCGTTTGTTTTAGAAAGTATGACGTGCAACATGCCTCCCAATATCATTGAAGATTCTCTTAAGATCAGTTCAATGAATCGCTCATTCATGTCATATTTATCAGCCAATTCTTTCGCTTCATTTGAAATCTGTTTTACTTCTGATAAATCTATAACTCGGCCCTGTGAGGTTGCAATGACTTTTTCAGAAATAACCACGATATCTCTTTCTTGTATTCCTATTTCTGAATTCTTGATTTCATTTATTAGAATCTCCAAGAGTGGGTCGTTTTTCTTTATGATAGGTAACTTGAGTGAAAAGAGTTGCATGTCACGAATTAAAATTATCCTTCTCTTAAATCAATTCTCTTAAAAACTGAATATTGTCAAAATTTCTTTAAATTATCAACAATTTAATATATTCAATAATTACATCCAATTTTTAAGAATTCTTAAAATGAAAGAAATTAATACAAGTTTATTTAATGCATCACTTCAAATAGGAGATAACCATCCCACTATCATCATGGGCGTGTTAAATCTAAGTCCTGAATCTTTTTACAAGGGATCTGTTTATGAAAATCCTAAAATGCTAGAAAAATCTGTAAAAAACATGATCAACAATGGTGCTAAAATGTTAGATTTAGGGGCACGCTCGACCGCTCCTTGGTCAAAATCGATTACCGTTGAAGAAGAACTCGAACGTATTATCCCTGCGATGAATCTTATCTGTAAGCATATTCCAAAAGAGATAATAGTCTCAATTGACACGCAATATTCATCGGTAGCAGAAAAATCTCATGAAATTGCACTAAAATATGAACGAAATATGGTAATTAATGATGTAAGTTGCCTCAAAACAGATCCATCTCTTGCAGATTTCATTATTGATCATGAAATCCCTATAATACTAATGGCATCTCGCAAGATTCCGGGGGATTTGTTAACGGTTGATAAGATTATTGATCAATTCAAGACCTCAATCTATGAATTGAAGAATAAGGGGTATGATGAGAATTTGATAATTTTAGATCCTGGTATTGGTAAATGGATCAAGGAAAAAACCCATGATCATGACCTAAAAATTATCGGTAATTTAGAAATCCTTAGAATTCTATCAAAACCAATACTTGTTGCCATTTCAAGAAAATCATTCATAGGAACTACGTTAAACATTCCAGAACCCGAAAATAGGTTGAATGGTACTCTTGCTGCAACTGTTATAGCGATTTATAATGGTGCTCATATTATTCGAACTCATGATGTTAATGCCCAATTATTAGAGATGATTAAGATGGCAGAAGAAATCAGGCGAAATAAATAACCTGCTATTATTATTATATTTAGTTTATCGGGAAATTCTGAATATCATGAGCGACAAGGATTGAAAATTTAAACTTGAATTAATATATTGTTATTTATAAAAAATTATTTTTTCAAAATGGAATCAATTTTTAGCATTTTAATTCATTTAAGGATGTAAAAATGATAAGATAATATTATAAGGATAGAATTCCTTATATATATTGTAAAATGATAAATTTTCATCCCAGATGAATAATTTTATATTTACTATTACAATTAGGATCGGGTTCTAATGGCTAAGAAAAATTCTTCCCCTCAAAATGACGATTATGACGCCGAGGATATTCAAGTTTTAAAAGGATTAGAAGGCGTTAGAAAGCGTCCTGCCATGTATATTGGTGATACAGGTAAAAAAGGACTTCATCATTTAATATTTGAAGTTTTAGATAATTGTGTAGATGAAGCAATGGCAGGGTATGCAAATAAAATTAAAGTTGTTTTTTTCGAAGATAATTCCGTTCAAATCTCTGATAATGGGAGAGGAATCCCAATTGATGAGCATCCGGAATTTAAGAAACCTGCTATTGAAGTAATCATGGAACATCTCCATTCTGGCGGCAAATTTGATAACAAATCTTACAAGATTTCAGGGGGATTACATGGTGTTGGATTATCTGTAGTCAATGCTTTAACAGAAAGACTTGAAGTTGTCATACACAGGGATGGCGTGATCTACAAGCAAAATTTTTCAAAAGGAAATAAAACATCTGAACCTGAAATCATCCCAAATATAAATAAAAAAAAGACAGGAACAAAAATAACTTTTTATCCGGATCCCGATATATTTGAGTTTGATCCGAATGAACAAATTTTTAATTTTTCTACAATAGCAAATCGAATGAGAGAGTTAGCTTTTTTGACTCCACAAGCTAAATTTGAAATCTTTGACGAGAGTACTGAAGAAGATCAGGAATATCATTACGAAGGGGGCATAATAGAGTTTGTTTCATATCTAAATAAGGATAAACAGCTTCTTCACAATGATGTCATCCATATCACTGATTCTTATGAAGAGGAAGATGGTTCGACGACTTATGTGGATGTTGCAATGCAATATAATCAAGGATATCAGTCTAATATTCTAACTTATGCTAATACCATAAATACAATAGAAGGAGGAACGCATCTTACGGGATTTAAAACAGCTCTTACGAGGACATTTAATGCTTATATAGAAAATTACATGGAAAAAAAATATAAGGACATCATTCTAAGTGGGAATGATACCCGAGAAGGATTATCAGCAGTCATATCTGTAAAACTTTCAGATCCCCAATTTGAAAGTCAAACTAAGATAAAACTGGGGAACTCGGAGATTCGTCAAATTGTAAGCCAAATTATTAACGATAAATTAATGCAATATCTTGAAGAGAATCCTGAATCAGCCAAAAAAATTGTCTTGAAAACGATAAATGCAAAAAAAGCAAGAGAAGCCGCGCAAAAAGCGCGTCAAATGATTAGGCGTAAGTCAGCACTCGATAATGCTCGAATGCCTGGAAAATTAGCTGATTGTTCTTCAAATAATGCTGAGGAATGTGAAATATTCATTGTAGAGGGTGATTCTGCAGGAGGCTCAGCGAAGCAAGGCAGGGATAGAAACTATCAGGCAATTCTTCCGCTTCGGGGAAAAATCCTAAATGTAGAAAAGGCACGATTGGATAAAATTTTACGAAATAATGAAATTCAAGCAATAATAAAGGCATTAGGAACGGGAATTCATGGGTTGGATGAGGAAGAAGATGATTTCGACATATCAAAATTACGATATCATAAAGTGATAATATTTTGTGATGCTGATGTAGACGGGCATCATATTGAAACATTGCTCCTTACCTTCTTTTTCAGATACATGCGTCCGTTAATTGACGATGGCTATTTATACATGGCTGTACCTCCTCTTTATAAGCTTAGCTATAAAAAAACTCAAGATTTTGTTTATTCTGATCAAGAAAAAGAAAAGAAAATAGAAGAGATTGAAAAGAAATATAATCTAAAAAATTCGGACTCAATAAAAGTCCAGAGATATAAAGGTCTGGGAGAAATGAATCCTGATGAATTATATGATACGACGATGAATCGAGATACTCGAATATTAAAAAAGGTCGTATATGATGATTTCTTGGAACATGATATCATATTTAATAAGCTGATGGGTCCCGAGGTTAAAGCCCGTAAGAAATTCATCATTCAAAATTACAATAAAGTAAACACTCTTGATGTTTAATTAAAATAATTAAATCAATTAATTGATTAATAATGAGTTCAGATAAGGTTAAAGATGTCATTTTAAAAGATGAGATGGAAAGTAGTTATATCGATTATGCCATGTCTGTTGTTATTGGAAGGGCCATTCCTGACGTAAGAGATGGGTTAAAACCAGTGCATCGAAAAATAATCTATGCCATGGTCGATAATAATTATGTATATAATCGTCCTCACGTAAAAAGTGCCAGAACTGTTGGAGAATGTTTTTCTAAAGGTACGCTAATTAATACTTCTACTGGTTTAACAAAAATTGAAGATATTAAATTAGGTGATTCAGTCTATACGCATAATGGTTTAAACAAGGTAATAAAATTATTTGAAATGCCCAAACAATTGATCTATAAGGTCGAATTAGAAAATGGGTTAATTAATTATTGTACTAAAGGGCAAAAATTCAAGGTCTTGACAAAAAATATAGAATATATTTGGAAAACAGCTAAAAATTTGACAAATGATGATTATATTGTTTGTAGATCTATTTCACCAGATCTTAAATCATATAAAAAATTAGATGAAAATTTGATTTTTGATGAAGAAATAGCATATTTTTTAGGATTATTTTTAGCTGATGGATGGATAGACAGAGATAATAAACGAGGTTATCACCGAATAGCTATCGCTTCTGAATCAAAATCTGTAATTAAAAGACTGAGAGAAATCTTCAAAAGTAAGTTTAATATTGATGAAAATTTCCATCAAAAAGATGATACTATATATTACATTAAAATCAATAATTCTAATTTATCTTCAAAAATAATTAATTTGTTTGAATTAAAAAATAAATATTCACATAACATTGACATTCCTGATATTGTCTATCAATCACCTAAAAGTGTTTTTTTTTCTTTTCTTAGTGGATTTATTGAAGGTGATGGGCATATTCATAAAAATCGCAATGTCATTTCAATCCATTCGATATCAGAAAATTTTATTAAAAAATTACAAATTCTATTATTTAGCTATAATTTTCAATCCGCTAGATATCGCCAAGATAAAAAGGAACATTTATATAAAGGTAGGATGATAAAAGGCAACCATCCAATACACTCCTTAGAAATTAGAGGAATTGATTACATTACAATTAGAAATCATCTAGTTCTTTATAATCCAAAAAAGAAAAAAAGATTATTGAATAATTCTAAAGTTATTCCGTCAAAATTTGAAGAAATACCATATATTGGAAAATATATCTTCGATGAATTTTCTGAGAAACATATTGGAGGTGGTTGGTATTCAAATAAAGATGGGAAAAAAATCAGAGCAGGAATTAAATATAATAATGGAACAAAAATTAGATATACTAAAAATTTAGCTGAAAAAATCAGAATTTATAAGAGTACACTTAATTCTTTGGGTATTTTAAATAAAATGGAGAAAATAGATTCCAAATATCTTGAATTTATTAATACAATTTTAGAAAAAAATCTCAATTTTATTAAAATAAAGAACTTAAAAACAATAAATGAAGAAAAAACGTTTGATATCCAAGTATCTGATCATCATCAATTTATAGCAAATGGTATGTTATCTCATAATTGTTTAGGTAAATATCATCCTCACGGAGATATGGCAGTTTACAATGCAATGGTTCGAATGGGGCAAGATTTCTCACTAAGATACCCTTTAATCGATCCTCAAGGAAATTTTGGTTCAGTTGACGGGGATCCTCCAGCAGCGATGCGATACACGGAATCACGGCTCGCCCAGATCACGAATGAAATTTTTGAAGATTTAAATAAGGATACCGTGGAATTCCAACCTAATTTTGATGATAGTTTACAAGAACCTAAAGTCATGCCTTCTAAGCTTCCAAACATGTTAATAAACGGTACAAAAGGTATTGCAGTCGGAATGGCAACTTCAATGCCACCTCATAATCTCACGGAAATTTGTAACGGGATTATTGCTACAATAGATAATCCTGATATATCTTTGGAAGAACTCATGGATTATGTAAAAGGCCCCGATTTTCCAACAGGTGGAATTATCACGAATACCGATGGTATTTATAACGCATATTCTACTGGACAAGGAAGCATTCCTGTCTATGGAAAGGTGGAAGTTGAACAAAAAGGAAAGAATTTCAATTTAATCATCTCAGAAATACCTTATTTACTCAATAAAGCATCTCTGTTAGAATCAATTGCCGCCTTAATTAAAGATGG
>CAZRIR010000048.1:6272-10185 GCA_964600195.1 uncultured archaeon
CTTCATATCGTCGAAGGATTATTGATTGCTTTAAATGATATTGATAAGGTCATTGCAATCATTAAAAGTGCTAAAGATACAGAAGATGCTAAAATTAAATTGATTGATGCCTACAATTTAAGCGAGATTCAAGTTAAAGCAATATTAAGCATGCCTTTATCTCGATTGACAAATCTTGAACAACAAAAATTAGTAGACGAGCAAGATGCTTTAAAGGTAAAAATTAAAGAACTTGAAAATATCTTGGAAAATAAAAGCGTCCGATTGTCAATCATTAAAGATGAATTAATGGATCTCATAAAAAAATATGGAGATCCACGTAAAACAGAAATCCTTGAAAGTAAAAAATTAGATACTGACATTGAAAAAAAAGATCTCGTGAAGAAAGAGCCAACAATTGTTCTGCTCACGAAAAATCACTATATAAAAAGAATGCTCCCCCAACAATATCGTGCTCAAGCTCGTGGAGGCCGTGGAAAAAAGGGGATGACCATAAGAGATGAAGATTTCATCCAAGATCTCTTCGTCGCATCCACTCACGATACCATTCTTTTTTTCACCAATAAGGGGAGGGTTTATACGAAAAAATGCTTTGAAATCCCCCTTCAACAACGAACCGCAAAAGGAAAACCAATCGTGAATTTCTTGCCATTAAAGGTTAATGAGGACATCTCAGAAATGATTCCAATTCATAATTTTGATACAATTGAAATGCTCATAATGGTAACAAAGAATGGGATCGTGAAAAAAACCCCATTAAATTTATTTTCAAAGGTATTAAAAACAGGAATTAGAGCTCAAAAAATTAGAGATGACGACCAATTAGTAAGTGTTAAAAAATTATCCAACGAATTACAAGACATCTTTTTGGCAACGAAACAGGGATATGCCATCCGTTTTGATGAAACAGAATTAAGAGAATTAGGAAGAAACACGATGGGCGTTAAAGGTGCGGATTTGAGAAAAAACGATGAAGTGATTGGATGCTTGTTAGTAACGGATGAGGAAAATATATTAACCTTGACCAGCAACGGTAAAGGACAAAGAACTAGAATCGAGGAATATAGAAAAACGGGAAGAGGTGCAAAAGGAGTTATAAATATGACATTGGATGAAGGTGATGAAGTCATTGCTTTAAAATTAGCAGAAGATCAGGATCTTTTGATTGGAACGGAGCAAGGACAAGTTATTAGAACGCCTATTGAAGATATTCGTTTAACACATAGGAGATCTAAAGGAGTGCGCGTCATAAAATTGTACAAAGGAGACTCCGTTGTCGCAATAGGATCATGTGCGAAATCTGGAGAAGATTGAAAAAATATCAATGTGAAATGCAATGATTAAAACCGATAAAAAAGAATTATTGATAGGACTTATTGCTGACACTCACGTGCCCTCGAGAACGTCAAAAATTCCTGAAGCAATAATGAATGATTTTAAAGAAAGAAATGTGGATTACGTATTTCATTTAGGTGATTTTACAAGTATTGAAGCCTATAATCAATTAATCAAGCGATTTGGAAACGAGAAAGTCATTGGGATATTGGGCAATATGGACGTTGGAGAAATTAGAAATATTCTTCCTGAATCACTGGAATTAGACCTTTTTGGCCATAAACTTTTTTTAACTCATGGGATGGGAGGTCCAAACATCGTCATTAAACGACTTAATAAGCATTTTGACCTTTCAAAATATGATATCATCATCTTTGGACACGTGCATCGACCTTATAATGAGATTTGGAGAGATGGTAAACTATATCTCAATCCAGGAACACCCACTGATAAAAGATTTACAGATATTAATTCTTATGCATACTTGAGGATTTCAAAAGATAAGGTTGAGCCCGAAATAATCGAATTATAGTAAAAAAGCCAAAGGAAAAATTTTCTTTTACTTGGAATTTTTCAATAGTAGTATTTCCATTCACGAGTTTTGATATGTCTCCAAAATTTTTTAAAAAAAGCTTTATCTTCATCATTTTCATTTAAATATTGCTTTAACTTAAACATGAGTTCCTCGCTACCCTGATTTATTATAGCAAACAAGCTAAATTTCTTCAATTCTTCATTTTTGAGATTTATAAAATTGTCTAAGCATAAATGAACCAAATCTTTATTCTCTAAGTCTAAAATCACTTTTAAAGCAAATTCTTTTTTCAGAAGGAGGGTTTCATCATCATTGAATGTTTCTAAGATTGAGATTAATTCATGTCTTAAATCGTTCCATTCATTAATTTTCTCAGGGTTATTATCTAAATATTCTCTAATGAAATCAAGTTGCCATCGGTTCCCTTTTGAAAGATAGTTAAGTATCATCGTTTCATTCAAAAGATCCGTTTGTTGCATTTCCTCCATGAGCTTTCCATCAACTACATTATATTTCTCTATATTTTCCAAAACCAATCCTTTCCAATTAATAACTTCTTCTTTTAATATGATTATAGCCCTGAGAATTTCGATGATTAAATTAGGATTATTCGTGGAATTAAGTTTATTTAGAAGAATCTCTTTGAACCTCTTATTTTTCCTGAACTTATGTGCAATGTGAACCAACCCACCAAAGGGAAATTTCACTGAATCAACAAAAATCAGGGTTTCCTCCTCTAGATCAAGGTCTAATATGGCAGCGGCTTTGAAGATGCTTTCTCTAAGTCTTTTTTTTTGACTAGAAATCAAAGCTCTCTTGGAATCATCTCTTTGGATGGATTCGGAAGTATCTTCTTTAACATCCTTAAGGAATTTTTTAAAAATATCATTTATTATCATTTTATCATTAATAATGCTCTCATTCCCCAGGTTCTCAAATGTATTGATAATATTAATTCTTATAGTGAAGTTATCATCCGGGACATTCTTGGAATGCTTTATAAGGATCGGCAGGACGTCTGAATTTTTGGATTTTGACACAATTTTCTCCAATAATTCTCCGAGAATAATATCAGGCTCTCCATCGAAGGACTTGCAATATTCAAACACGGGTTCAAAAACAATGCTATTCTCTAAATCAGGAATTCTTCTGGCGTGATGCTCCCTGAGAGATGTGTGAATTTCACAAGATCCTCCGTAATAGATTATTTCTCTATTATCATGCAAGATTTCCTTGATGACATTTTGAATTGATCTTTTTATATCTTCCTGCAATGACTTCTCTTCCTGCAAAATTAGATATATCCCTAGAAAGCTCCATGCTCTCAAAATGGGTTCATTCATTTCAAAAATGTCAATTAGAAATGCTAAATCTTTTCGCTTTACAACAGGTTTAAACACGTGATCAAAAATAGAATTAAGCTCATCATTCGGACTGATTGGGTCTATTGTATATCCCTTTCTTAATTCTTTTATAATTTTTTCTTTATATGACATGTGTATATTAAACTTTAGAAAAGATTCATATTTTAATCTTTTAGCTTATAATTTTCAATTTAGAATGTTATTATAGGAAAATGAAAAGTGAATGAATCAGTTCTCTTATCAATTTCAAGCTTGGAATATGAAAAAAAAAAACATTTTTAAAGAGTGAAATGGAAGATGAATTACCAAAATCAATAATTTATTACACGAAGGTGATTGGAATAAGTTCTTCTTTTAGATGGAAAAATAATTACTTGTGCCTATTTTCTATAATAATTGGGACCGTCGTAATTTTTATCACAATGTTCTCCTTTTATTATGTGAAAATGACTCAATCTGGTCCTTTTGGTTGGAATGGACCATCAGAAGAAACAATGATCATCATAGCGATTATTCTTGGAATGATAGTAACAGCAGTATTATACATAATGGGCCTTTATTTATATTTCAGATTTTCAAATCGAAATGAAAGAAAAAAAAAGACCAAACAAGTAAAAATGATAAAGTGTCCTAGATGCATGACAAGTGTCGATAGTCGGGAAAAAGTATGTCCTAAATG
>CAZRIR010000049.1:0-9984 GCA_964600195.1 uncultured archaeon
GGATCATCTAAACCTTGAAAAAGCCAATTTAATGGGATATGCCTTAGGAGCCATGGCATTAATGAAATTTGCTTTGAAATATCCAGAAAGGGTAAAAAAATTAGTATTGTTGAATACAATAGCTCATTTTGCCACGGATGATGTTGTAAATAGAGGGACTGTCATAAATGGTAAAGCTTTAGATTTCCAACAAAATGCTCCTGAAAAATATTTTATGAAGAGTGCTCCAAATGCTTTTCATAGAAATTTTATAAAGGAAATGCAAGAAAATCCAGATAAAAAATACCATGATCTATGGAGTATAGCGGATTGGGTTAAAGAATATAATATTGATCCTCAGACACCCAAAGATGTCGAAAATCAAGGAGCTGCAATGTTAGGTCTCAATTTAATTGAAGAAATTGATCAAATCAAAAACGACACATTACTCATTGGAGGATCTAACAATATGATCCATCCTAAGAAAGGAATGGAAGCCATGCACGAAAAGATGCCAAATAGTAGACTTGAAATTCTTCAAAAAGCAGGAGATATGTCTTACTTATCCCATGCTCCAGAAATTAATCAATTAGTTATTGAATTTATAAGTAATTAGATTCTTATCAAGTATTTTTTCCGTAGATATTGAATAGGGATTCTAATTACTGTTTTTTTTATTCATAATTTTATAATTCCATAATATATTTCAAATCAGAGTTATTATTAGTTCAAAATTCATACCAGATTAATTTAAATAAAAGGGAAACATAAAATGTCCTTGATGTATTTGTAAAATATATATGTCAAATTAAAAAAAGCGAAATCTAAAGTGATGAATTATATGAAAAAATATCAGAAATCCATGTATTTCTTAATAGTATTGATAATTTTTAGCTTTTCTATCAGTTTAATTCCTCCTTCGGTGAATGCTTGTGGTAAACCACCCTATTTTGACCAACATGCTCTCTGGAAAGAATCGAATGGTCAAAAATATCTCGAAATTAAAGCGAATGACTATTATACTTTAGGTTTTTTTGAAGGTATTGAATTAGATTCAAAGATTATTGCACTTAAAACATCTATAGAAGCAATGTTTGCAAACTATGGGATCCTTTATAGTTATTTATTAGACCTTGCTAATTTATATAAACCCTTTATTCCTGGGGACTATATTACAGAGATGCAAGGTATGGTTGATGCATTAAAATTCCAAAATATTACTTTTGATGATGTACTTTTACAAAACTGTTTCATGGACATCTATTATGGAATATTTATTCCTCAGATGTCTGGTTCCTCACTACCACCTATTGAAATTGGATGTACGGCAATAGCAGCGTTAAATAAAGGAGGATCAGTATCCATAGGACAAAATTTTGATTTCTCTCAATTTTTACACCCGACACTTTCATTCGTATTTCATCAAATCAAGGGAAAAACATCAATCTTTAGCATCAGAATGGGAGGAATGCTCGCGCTTCCAATGGGAAAAAATAACAAGGGCGTAATATCTATGGTAAGTATCGTTGAAACAATAGTCATGGGTGCATTTGGTATCCCCGCTACAATTAGAACAAGGATGGCATTTGAAAATAGCAAGAGGGCTGAAGATTTTTTTCAATACATGAAGGGGTCAAATGTTCCAGTGAGCTTTAATTCCATCTATGCCGATAAAAAATCTAAGGTCATTGGAACAGAAAATGTTCCAAACATATGTGTGAAAAACAGTGTTAATGGTCTTGATTATATTGTAAGAACTAATACTTTTGTATCTGATGATCTTAAATCTTATCTCATAGATCCATTGTACTCCGTAAACAGGCAAAAAAAAGCGGAAGATTTAGTAGAAAATTCATTCAAAGATAAAAGTTTATCATTACAGGAGTTCATGACAATTCTTCAATATAAGGACGGAACTGATGCTTCAATTTGTAGAATAGATTCATCAGATCCAATAGCCAGTCAGACAGGAGCTTTTATGGTTTGTAAGCAAAAAGAAAGTCACAATTTTGGTTTTTTTGGACTTGGTAATGCGCTAGAAAATAGCTGGGCCATTGTTCCAATATAGCCCATAAACTAAATTTTTTTTTTTTTACCTTTTATAATTTCAATCAATTATGTGGAATAAATATTAAAGATTCATAAAGATCTCCATCATTAATTTTTTAAAGCTATAAATTAATAATATATCTCATATTTTTTATCAAACAAGATGAATGAGAAGAATGGATTACATTATAAAACTGTAATTTTTATTTCTTTTGAAAATCATTACGCACCACAGGGCGGATTAGCTGCTGTCATGAAGAGATTACCCCCAATAATGTCAAAATCAGTAAAAACCTTATTAATAACACCTCTTTTTATAAATAACAAAAAAACAAGACAAGCTATTGATTCTAATTTATTAATACCGACCGATTTAAAAGGGCAAGTTATCTATAAAGGATTTAAACATGATATTACGCTTTTTAGAAGTACTGAATTTTCAAAATATGAAAATTATGAATTATATTTAGTAAGATGTGATAACTTTTTCTTATCAGGAGAAGATCCTTACAATGATAAATGGCGTTTTGATTCACTTATTCATGATTCATATTTTTTTACAAAATCCATCCCGGTTGTATTAAATTTAATCAAAAATAAATATGATCACCCTATAATTTTGAATTTACAAGATTGGGAAACGGCTCTCGTGGCTGATATTATCCCTTCTTCTTCTAATATTAAACATGTTCTAACTCTTCATAATCCTTATGATGAATATCTACCAAATGATCCTCAAGGTCGAACAATCTTACAGTTCACTATCCCGAAAATTCAAGCTTTTTCAACCGTTTCAGAGCATTTTGCTTATGAATTGCAAAATGATGTGTTACAAAACAACATTCTCTCTCGAAGAATTAAAAATGAATTCCAACTGCCAAAATTGATTGGTATTAATAATGGAAATTTCACAAGTATATCTTTTCCGGATAAAATATTGGATCATGACAATATATTATCTGAAAAATTAGAGAACCGAAAAAAATTTAACGATATTCTTGATAAACGCGAAGAAATAATACCAAAGTGGGGAAATACGATTGATCTAATGAGAAATAATAATCCTATTTTTTTATTTTTTGGTCGTCATGATCCCCTACAAAAAGGATTTGATGTTGCAGCAGCGGCGGTATATAACCTTTTTAAAAAAAAACAAAATAGCATTATTCCAGCATTCATTATTTTTAGTTTAATTCCGAGCTCAAAAGATTTAATACACTTTTCTCCGATGGAAGAATTAGCGAGTGAATTCAGTGATAATGTAATGGTTTTCCCAAATCGCTTTTCAGAGGGTTTTGAATTACTGATGAAATCCGCAAATTATGTAATCATGCCTTCCTATTACGAACCCTTTGGAGCTGCAAATGAGGGATATGCATCGGGTACTCCTGTCATAGGCAGAGCAACTGGAGGTCTAATACAGCAAGTATGTCCGAAAAATTTCGAATCCCTTCCAGAAAAGATTAAAGAATATATATCATGGTATCATGATGATTTGACCAAACCAACGGGGTATCTTTATAGAGAACATTTTAGTACTGAAACAATGGAAAACTGGCAATATCTTCTCAGTACAGACTTTTCTAAGCGAAGATCTGTTAAAGAACCAGTAGATTGGCGAAATCCCGTATTTTGGTCCATGGTTGCTGAACTTGAAAAAGTTTTAGAAAGAGTCATAAATGATTACAAGTCCGATAAAGAATCTTACAGTAGCATGATAATAAATGGAATAAATTTATTTAGGAAATTTTCATGGGAAATATCTGCTCAAAAATATAGAACTGACTTGTATGATATTGTTTGGTAAATACATATTAAAAAAGAGAAATAAGAATTATATTTATAATTTTTTGACAAGTGATGCTAAAGCTCCCGACATTATATATAATTGAATTTGCCGAGATCCCCCGACAATCTCTTGGATTCGAGAAATTCCTACTAAATCATGCATTAATGTATTATCATTAAGACCAGCTCCACCCATTACATTTGCGCATTCATAACATACATCTTTTGTAAGATCTGCACACATGTATTTAAATTGACTTGCAGAAGATACAAGAGCATGAGCAATATGAGGCGGAATTTCACCATATTTTTCAACTTTTTCATCATAAGCTTCAGCAAATTTCACTAATCCATATGTTAAAGAGTTAGTTCTTGCCCATAGTTCAGATAATAATAATCCTACACCTTGAAATTTCATAATTGGTTGATTAAATTGCTTTCTCATTTGTGCATAAATGAGTGCAAATGAGAGAGCCGTCCAAGATTCACATAGATTTTCTGAAGCAATCATTATTCTTTCCGGCACTAATCCCTCAAAAAGATGTTCCCTTCCTTTACCCACGCCACCAAGAACAAAATCCTTAGAGACCTTTAAATTATCTAATTTTTCTTTCCCAAGATAAATTTTTGGAGCCCATGGAATGAACACTCTTTCACAATTCCAGCCATCCCAATCAGTATCAATTAGAAATTGGGCCATCTTATTTCCTTCATTTTGCTCTGCCGACGCATAACATACGGCCCACTTTGATCTTGGCGCATTAGTATTATAAATTTTGTCTCCATTAAGGATAAAACTTCCATCTTCTTGTTCTTCACACGTGGTTAATTGATGTACGGCATCGGAACCCCTTTCAGGCTCAGTTATTAAAATACAACCGGGGACTTTTCCTGTAACTAACTCTTTTAACGCATTTAACCTCACAGGAATACTTTCATGATGAGCTTTAATGGGATTTATAGCCAAGATTGAAGCTCCAGACATCATTAAATATTGAGGATCAAATTGATCTATAGCTAATCCTCTCAATAAATCTACGGTTAGCCCATATTTCTCATAATTTAAATCAATTTCACTGAAGGGATACATTCGGGTAATATATCCTTCTTTTCCAAACGCTGGAATCCATTCATAGATATCTTCATCAGGAGCGTGAGTTATTTTGTTATCTTTTTCAAATTTAACACAGAAATCCTCAACTTCCTTGAGAAATTCCATTTCATCATCTGATAATATGGATGACAAATTTGCGTTCAAGAATGCATAACGATTTTGCAAGTTCAGCTTTTCCATTATTTCATCATTTATACCTTGCGCATGTTTTGTTTTTGACATTGTCCATCAGTTTACTTAAGTAATTTTTGTTATTTTCATGTATCAAATTAGATAGATATTAAATCTAAATGATTTTTTTAATGTTTTCTAGTATATTTCTTTCTTTTTGAATGTTTGTGGATAAATTTACGTATGTAAAATTATAATTAGAGAATAAAGGGAATTTATGGTTTTACACGTGAATATTATTCATTATAGAAAATACCTTTCAAGTAATAGTTTATTTCTTGCTAATTAAAATATAATGATGGCATACTTTGATAAAAATTGAATATTAAAACCAAAAACCTGATTTTGTTTGACAATTTAATTCCTGTAGTTCTATAAGATAAAATGTTCGTTCCAATAGGATTACAAGCATTAAAAACCTAAATTTTTAAATAAGTGAATCTCGTTGTTTATCTTGATTCAATTTAAAAATTCTCAGTTAAATGAGGTGAAGTGAATCATTACTGAAAAAAAGAAGGAAATTAAAAAGCTCTCCCCTCATTTTTGCGTTGAAACCGAACAAGATGAAAAGAAAGACCAACCCCACGTGAAAGTTATTTGGGACAATCACTCCACGTCGGAAAAAGTTCCTCACATAAGAGTAATGTGGGACAATGAAAAGCCTGGAAAGGTAAAAATTGAGATAAATGGGGAAGAGAAAAGTATAAGCGAAATTCGCGCGATTTAGAACGCGAATCGTTCCATTCATTTGAACTCTTTACTTAGTCAACTATTTAAATCTGTCTTTCTTCATATCTAAAAAGTCACACTTTCAGTTTTAATTTTGCATTATCATTTATTTTGCATTGATATGGATGAAAATAGGAATATTTCTGTATGATATTTTCAAAACTAGTAAAAGCATGAATTCTGGAAGAAATAAAAGAAGTTATATCATTTATTTGCTTTACTAGAAAGTAATTTGTTTACACCAAAAATACACAGATAGAATTCGACTTGTCCACTTTTTATTTTGGATCAATAGTAAAGTTAAAGAATGAAGAAAAAAAAATAGGTTTAATGTATCTATCCTTCAATTTTGGTAATATCAACGTCTACCGTCTCTTTGATCTTTATTTGGACGAGTATCGCATTTATAAGACATAGTGGAATTCCAATTATCATTAGGAGAAGTTGGATGGGATAAAGTATTGCAGTCAAAATAGTATTTGCAATCAATCCGAATGGGGCTATAAAGAGCATCCCTAATATGCTCAAAACTAAGATGTTTCCTCGAATTCGTGTAGGGGAGTTTTCCATTAATAAGAGTTGATTCACATCAGAGAGATTCCAGTATGCCCCTATTCTGATACCTTGAGATATAGCAGCAACCCAATAAAAAACCGGTTGGTACATGGCAAAAAATTCCACGGGTAATAATATTCCCACCAAGAAAGAGTTCGTTACATAAGCCGCTTTCCGTCCTACGCGATCTGCCATCACTCCTTGAAACATATAGGCACCACCAGTAGCAAGAGTACTTACAAATAACATTACGTCTTTATAAATTCCGCTAACTCCTGCCTGATACATGAATAACTCACTATGAGTTTGATTTAACGTGGCAAATGGAGCTATAATCACCATGAGTAATATTAACCATTTTACTTGTGGCCAATTCTTTGTCTTTTTTAGGTCTAGATATGCCTGTTTAAGGTTTATTTTTTCACCCTCATATTTTTCAGGATTGTTTTTACGATCTTCTTTTACTAGTTGGTATGCATGCGGTTCTTTTAAAAATAATGAAGTCAAGACAATGAGAATTAATCCAATTATCAGTGGAATTACATAAACGATCCTCCAAGCATTATTTTCTTCGGTTATGACAAATAGTCTAACTACGGGTATGATTAAAATTCCCACTAAACCAAAAATTTTAGCGGCAGCAAATGATCGTGCTCTTTTCCTCGTAGTTGTCTCTTCATTGATATAAACATATTGCATGTCAACCAATACAAAAAAAGACATCACGGTATATCCAAGGTAATATATTACAAAATTTTGAGATATAATGATTATAAATACGCCTAGCACCATGCCGATTATCGAAATGAGAAATATCTTTTTTCTTCCAATATTATCTTGTAATCCCTTAAAAAATATTAAAAAGATCACCAAAACCAGGGTAAATATACCTAAACCAGATATTAAAGATACTCCAAACTTTTGAGCTTCTGGAGTATAACCAAAAAATTCCCCTAAAATGGAAGATTCAATGTAATTTGTGGCAAGAGTGCTATATTCATCTAGTGCATGAGCGAGCCCTATAATGATTATGAAAATTATCAGGTATTTAAGGGTGTTATACCTTTTCGGAGTACTTTTTTCCTCAACTTTTATAAATTCTTCAATTTCGGTCATTATTTTTTACCCTTCAACCTTTTCAAATTTAATAAAACCAATCAATAACAAATTATGATTCCACATTATATTTAAGATTTAAATATTAGTATCACATAATTATATTTAAATATTTTTTTAATGATGATTTGGATCAATAGATAAATATTTCAAGAAAAATGGATTGTTAATAATATAGTAAACTCATTAATGGGGAAGAATTATGAAAAATGACATTAACAAATACAAGGAACTACGAGTTCGACTACGAGAAAATGATTTAGACACCATAGATCAATTTTGTAAGATCATGAATCAATCAAGAGCAAAGTTGGTAAAGAAAGCAGTTAGAACTTATACATATCTCAATGTTGAAAATAAAGAGAGACCTAACAAAAAGATGATTATTAGTCAGAACATTCTGAAACCATTATGGGATAGCGCTGACGAAGTCTTAATTGAACAAATGGCAGAAATCTCATTTCAAAATGGGATGGCAGATACGAGATATTTTTCAGAGATTTTAGGGAAATTAAGAAATCCTGACAAAAAAATTGACATGGAAAAACGAGTGAAAAGCTTAGTCGAGGGTGTATTTTCCGCAGATGCTCAGAATTGGTTTGAAGACGTAAATTTCGGATGGAATGGCGATATACTCATCATGGGAGGGAAACATAACCTTGGACCGAATTTCTCTCTCTTTATCAAACATCTCCTAATTAAATACATGGCATTATATGATTATAAACTCCAAAAAGAAGAATTTCGCGAAACGCAATCAAAAAAGAATGAGAATATGAGATATACGATTATTTTGTATTTTAATCCTTAACAATTTTTCTCGATTTCATTATTTAAATTGAACATCGAATTATTTTTATGGATTATTCAATAAATTCCTTCTTTTAGGGCCCTCGTTCCTATTTTAATGAAAGATTAAAAGAAAAATAAGATTAAAACCACTCAAGAACTTTCACCATCCTTGACCTGATTTAACCCAATAATAAATTTTTTACTTGAAATCTTTTTAATTTAACCAAACGATTCCTTATACATTTCAGATTTACAGGATTATTATCATTCCAAGTAATAATATACTACCCCGCGCTTTTTATGCACTTCGTTTTTAATATTTATTAGTTCCGATAATTTTTTTATGAATTCAGGGAAGATTTCATAAGGTATAAACATCTCTGGCCCATGTGGAAATTTTACGTCTAATGCGATAACATATCCCGAAAATGAATCCCTCCTTTTCGTAGCAAAAGATTTTATTTTGTTTAATTCAATAAAAATGATGTCTTTATGGATTTTTGCGTCTAAAGGAAATGTTCCTTCATTAAAGGAAAGAACATCTAACCATTGTTGAATCCATCTTTTATTCGTAAGAATGTATGTATCTTCATACATTTTGATTTGTTTAAAACTCAATTGAAGCGCTTTCATCAATCTATAATAGGTTAGATATAATCCTAATGAAACCAGTCCAAGAATAACGGAAAGAAATGTTAAAAGAAAGCCAATTACCATTCCAAAAGCAAAATTTACCCCCATAATGAAACCTATTATAATAGGAATGAGAAGCAATAAGCTCAAGCTGGCAAGCAGATAAATTCCTCTAATGTTTTTTTTGTTTTTTGGATTTATCATGCTTCGTTTCCATAATATTTTCTCACCTTCCAAGAGGTAATCTTCGATATTTACTCGACTCATTATTACACCATGACTTGATTTTTTAATTATTTATCTTCTTTAGCTATTATATATCAAATGGCTTAATTAAATATATCCTTTAAACTCTAATTAAAAAAGAGTAAAATTAATTGATAATCATCTAAATAAAAAAAAGACATGAACAACTCAAGAACACTCTCCGCCCTTCTCGTCCTTTGTCTCGAACCTCCATGATGCTTGCTTGACTTCTGAAAGCAACAAATCTATATTTTCCAAACCAACCCTTACTTTTCTTGCTTTCGCACTCTAAGCCTGAACCAACGAGTCCTGTTTCAACACCACACACTCGCGCTGTTGAGAATGGCGGGCTGAATACCTCGCCCGAAAGCTCGGCACGTACACCCCCATCTCACCAACCCCGTCTTTTACGGGTGCGCTCGTCTCATCTACGCTGTTGCTGTCACCAGCCCCAGCTCTCGCTTCGCCACCACTTAACTCATTCACGTCATGGCATTTCGCTTCAAATTGTTCTTTACAAAACATACGATTGATTCGATCGGTCGAGCCCGACTCCCACAGGACTGTCTTTTCAACCCGCCGACCTCAATAATTAAACAGAGGCTCAGCTCTATAAGATAAGAACGGAAGATTATTTTCGGGTCCGGCTTCGTGCTTAGATGCTTTCAGCACTTATCCGTTAGCGCGTGGCTGCCCGGCGGTGCCTTGTCAGACAACCGGTACACTAGAGGCGCCCGCAAAATGTTCCTCTCGTACTGATTTTCCGTTACCCTCAATCTTCCAACATGCCTAGTAGATAGAATCCGACCTGT
>CAZRIR010000050.1:0-2454 GCA_964600195.1 uncultured archaeon
GTCTTTTTGATTCAACGGGATTATCTGAGAGAGCAAGAATTAAAGGAATTGAAGCGATGATTGACTTGGGTCTAAAGATTAATCAACAAGAGGCATTTGATACGATTCAAGAAATTGTGAAGGAACATGGATCGAATTTTGGAAAACACTATGATTATTTCATCCGCAGGTTAAATCATCTAAGAAGCGACATAAATCTTTCTTACAACACGCAATATAAATATATTGCCGCGGCCATAATCGCATATCATAGAGAAAAAGTAGATTCAATTAAGCTATATAATGATGTTGAAAAATGTCTGATAATGCTGAAAAAAAAGGATATCAAATCAATAATAATCAGCGATGGTTCTCCTGTAAAACAAAATGAGAAGATCTTACGATTAGGACTCGATAAATTGATTGATTCTGTTTTTATTACAAATGAAATCGGGATTAAAAAACCCAATCCAAAGTTATTTGACTACTGTCTTGATATGGTTGGAGTCAAAGCTTCTGAAGCCTTGTATATCGGAGATCGAATCGATATGGATATCAATCCTGCCAAGAAGTGCGGTATTCACACAATTTATATACACCGTGGCGGAAAATATGACTATCATAATGAATCTCGGGAAATAAATGATGAAGGCAAACCTGATTATGAAATATCCTCCTTATCTGAAATTTTTAGTATTATTGATACAATTAATGATCAACAACATTCAATAGTTTGATTTAATGAGAGTCACTTGTATACAACCAAAAATAAGGCCAGATAGAGAAAAATGCTACTCTGAAATACGTTCAATTTTGGAAATCTATTTTAAAAAATATAAATCAAGTGATATTATATGTTTGCCTGAGAGATGGACTCCTTTTTTTTCTGAAATAAAAAAAAATGTCCAAGATGAACGTGGAGAAGATTACTTATTTATTCAATCTCTCGCAAAAGAATTTGAAACAAGTATTTTATCAGGGGCTATTTGGGAGATGAGAGAAAACCGTAAAAAACCAATGATCACCTGTTATTTTTTCAACCAAAAAGGAGATGAGGTTGGAAGACAAGACAAGATTCATTTGTATGCCATGGAAAAAAAGATGTTTGAACCAGGCAATGAATTAAATATTTTTGAAATAAACGGATTCTATTTTGCCATATTAATTTGTTTCGATATGGCTTTCTATGAAACACCTAGATTAGCAGTAGAAAACGGTGCTGATGTATTATTTTCTCCCACCCAAATAAGAGTAGAAGGTATGAAAAATTGGGCAATTTATTTGAAAGCGAGAGCACTCGAGAATCGCATTCCCGTTGTAGGATGTAATACTTTTGGCATCATTGGAAATAGAACTTTTCCAGGAAATAGTAAGATTATATCATTCATTAAAGGATTTCGCTCTCCATCAAAATTGAAAATAATTGAAGGGCCTAAAAATTTTGGAGGGTTTGTCTATGATGACATTGATTTAACATTTCCTAAAAAAATACGGAAGGCAAGGTTAAGCGAAAAAATTGATGTGAATAACATAAATATCAAAAAATTTTAGAGGCAAATTTTAATTAATTAACTTTTAACATATTTTAGAGGTAAATCATTTCTTTTTAATTTTTATTTCCAATCATCCCTCTCCGTGGGATTTAAATATATAAATCTAAATTAATAATAAACTTTAAAAAAATGATTGTTAAAAATAATCTTCAATATATAGGGCCACGAGCAATTTTTGATCCAAGCTATATTCCTCCAAAATTATTATTCCGTAAGAAAGAAGAGAGATCACTTCTATCAATTTTGAATGATTCAATTTCAGATGAATTCTGTATAAATATCCTTTATCAAGGCATTCAAGGGATAGGAAAGAAAGTGGTTATTCAAAAAGTTATCAAAGATTTGCTGATTCAAAATAAAAATTATTCTAATATTCAAAAAATCAATATTGAATGCAAAGATAAAAGCCTTCAAGAAGTGATTATATATTTATTAGCGGAAATAAAAAAAAAAATGTTTTTAGACATTCAAATCGATACTTTATTCAATTTAGATATTTCTCGCTTATGGAGTATCTTAAAACTTGCCTGTAAAAAATTCAATAGTCCTCTATTTCTTTTATTTAGCAACATTGAATATTTAAATCCAGGAGTGTTTAGTAAATTCTCATCTTTGTCAAAAGAATCCAATATTTCTATTATTTCTACAGTTAATAAGGTGTTAAGCGCCTCAACTTTGGAATTATTATCTCACTTTGACCTGAAAAAAAAATTACAGCCATTTTCATATAAGGAATTACATTCGATTTTACAACACAGGGCCATCCTCACCTTTCCCTACGAAATAGATGGTGAAATTGTCGATTTTATGACAGATCTCACTTGTGAGCATTATGCTCCAGTTCCAGGAAAAGGAATAGAATTATTTCGTGATATTTATCCCATTCTTAAAGAAAATAGAACTATACAGCAAACTGAAATGT
>CAZRIR010000050.1:2554-9960 GCA_964600195.1 uncultured archaeon
ATGGTCATTAGTCCCCTCCAAATAAAAACCATCGTTGACGTATTATTTGGTAAAATTTAATCTTGATGTAAAAAAAGGAAGAATTAACCATATCGAATATTACTGAATTTTAAAATTATAGCTAAATAGCTAAAACTTTTTTTTTCTTTTTTCTATATTTTTAATAACAAAGATAATGTGGTAAAAAAAGGAGAATATATTGACCTGGATTAATAAAATCTCTATGAGCGGTTTTAAGTCTTTTGGAGATCGAACGGTAACTATTAAATTATCAAGTGGATTCACGTGTATTGTCGGCCCAAATGGTGCAGGAAAATCAAATATTATCGATGCTTTGTGTTTTTGCCTTGGAAGATTGAGTAAAAAGACGATGAGGGCAAAAAGTTTGGAGGATTTGATCTTTGCCGGTTCGAAGGGAAAAAATCCATCGAATAGAGCTTCTGTAACCATCTATTTTGATAATACTGAAAAAATTTTTCCGGGAGATTCTGATGATTTTTCCATTACCCGGACGATTAAACGGGGGGGTGGAGGAGGATACAGGATGAATGGTGCAAAAGCAACCAGATCCCAAATTCTAAATGCGTTAGCAGCCGCAAACATCGATCCCGAAGGAAGCAACCAATTTGTATTGCAAGGAAAGATTGTTGAACTTACTCATATGAATTCTGAGGATAGACGTCAATTTATCGAAGAACTCATCGGTTTACAAAAATATGACGATATGAAAAATGCCACGATGAAAGAGTTAGAAAAAGCTGAAAGAGACCTTGGGCAATTTGAAGCCATCTTTAAAGAAGTCTCCTCTCAGCTCCAAAAAGTTGAAAAAGAAAAGAATGATGCCTTAGCCTGGAAAGAACTGGACGGAAAAGTAAGACTTTACAATTCTCAATTAATTGCTCTAAAAATCTCCAAATTAAGAGATGAGGAAGACGAACTAGATCGAAAAATTGAGGAATCACAAAAAGTCATTGAAGAATTGGAAGAAAAGATTAATCACCAAGAAGATATTTTAAAACAAGAATCCCTCGTCATGGATAATATTCAGAGAACAATCTCTGAAAAAGAAGATGAAAGAGAAGAGATAAAAGAAAACATAACTCAATGTAAAACTCAATTATCATCTAATGAAACTACTTTAAACCTTTCAAAAAAATCTATCGATAAATTAACCCAAGATATTGAAAATTTAAGAAATCAACAAGTTCAGCTCGAAGAAGGACAAACCCTCGATTCATTAATAGCAAGTGCAATGAATGAGAATTCCCAAATAGAAAATGAGATCGAAGAGAAGAAAGGAGAAATTGATAAAAGTCAGGAATCCCAAGCAGAATTGGATAAACAAATTAAGGAAAAAGAAAAGGAGAAATCCAATTTTAAAGCTGAAATTTCAAAAATCAAACAAAAAATCTCTTCAAATAAGGCTCAAATTAAAATTTTAAAAGAAAATATCTCTAAAAATGAAAATAAGAAGGCAAAATTGCAGGAGGAACTGGACCGATTAAAAGGAGATGCTGAAGGGATCGATGAAGCAATTGAAGCCACTAAAAAAATCGAGATAGAGATAAGAAACAAGATAGAAGATTTGAATAAGAATGTTTCTGAAGAAAATAAGAAACAACAGGACTTAGAAAATAAAATTAAAGAATTTCAAGACAACAAAAATGCCCTTAATTCTAAATTATCCGATTTTCATTCATCTTTATCATCTGTAAATACGGAAATAAAGATGAATAATGATAGAATTGCTAATTTGAATGAAAAAAAATCATCCATCGAGAATAGAATTAAAGAATTAAGCAAGGGAAAGGATACTGAAGAAGCCTTAAAGATCATGCTTAAAGAAAGAGAAGGTGTATATAAGGATTTAAATGAATTAAAGAAAAAAGCAAAGGAAGAGGATTCCGAATTCCGAAAAAATGAGAAAGAATTAGAATTGCTTGAAATGAAATATAATTCGTTTCAAACAGAAATCAATGATAATAAAGGTAAAATCAATAATATCAATACAGAATTAAAGATATTTAGCAAGGAAATCACCGCATTGGAACGAGAAAAACGCGATTTAGAGATGAAAGTAGAGACGACGAGCAAGAACTTTGCGAAAAATGATGCGGAAATTGAAAATTTGAAGAATAAAAAGGAAAATATCTCTGGTAGAATTGAAGAATTAACGGAAGAAAAAAACAGCATTCTAAAAAGAATTGAAAGCTCTGAAGAAGATTATGATAAAAATAAGGATGACATTACTGGAGTGCTCCAAATACTGAATATGCTCACCCAAAACATAAGCATTTCGGTTGATTCAATTAAAGGGGACATTCAACTTTCAAACGCAGAATCTATTGAGATGTCGGCGCAAAATTTTAGGGATTTTATCAAGGATATTGTTGATATCATGAAAACCCTTGAAAGTGTTGAACATGAAGAAGAAAAAATGGAAGAAAAGTCCATGATGCTCAATTCTATCGTTCAAACATTAGGAATTTTCACTGAAAATGCGGATGACACCATTGAGCAATTAATTGAAAAGGTTAAATTGACTTCAGACATCGCTATCCAGGATTCCACTTCAAAATTCGATACTTTCGTACAAGATCTAATGGAAATCCTTCAAACAATACCCATTTCCTTAAAAAAATTAACATTATCAAAAAGTCAAGAACTATACAAACAACTTGAAGAAATTACCGCGAATATCACCTCTCAAAATGATGACCTCACGAGCGTCGAAAAATCTTTAACTGAACTTGACCTTAAAAATTCTCACGATTCCGAATCTCTGGCTGAAAATAAACGAAGATTGGAAGCAATTGATAAGAGAATGCAAGAATTAAACGAAAGAATGCAGAAATTAAATGATGAAACTGATGCCCGGAATAAATCCATAAGTGAAAAAGATAAGGCGGTTGAAACTCTTGAAAACGGAATGCAGGAGCTTAAAAAATCGAAAGAAGAGTATTGGGAAAGAAATTCCGAAATTCAAGCAGAGATAGATAACAAACAAAAGGAAGTGGATGAGTTTCAAAATAAACTTCAAGAATTACAGGGCATCCAGACGTTATTTGAAAGGATTGAAGAAATAGAAACAAACATTTCAGATCTCAACAATAGCATCGATGAAAAGAAAGAATTAACGGTTGATTTAGATACCAAAATTAAGGATGTCCAGCAAGAACAAAATGACTTGGAAGAACAAATTAATTCTTTGAATTCTGAAAAAGATAAATTCTGGGAAATAACTGAAAAATTACAAAAAGAAAAAGAAGAAGAAACTAAAAAATTAGAGGAAGTCATTGACCGGTTAAGAGGACTTGAAAATGTAATGAGGATCATCAATTCAATTGAAGACTTGACTAAAGAAATTGCTGAAGCGGGGTCTGATATAGAAAATAATCAAAAAGAAATGGAGAATCTTGATGCTCAAACTCAAGAAGTTCAAGTGAAAGTTGATGAAGTTCAAGGGATTGTTGATTCTTTAAATGAAGATAAATCAAAAGAAGTTGAAATTCAAAAAAGCGCACAAAAGAATTTAAATAAACTCAACAAGGATTTACAAAATTCGCAAGGAAAACTAAATGAACTAAACAAGAATAAGGATCGAGAATTACAAATCATCCGTTTAGATGAAGAAATCAAGGATACTGAAAAACAAGTTGAAACAATCGTAGAAGAAATCCAAAAAATCGAAGAAAGTTTAGAAAAAGAGGATCAGCTTTTACAAGCAAAGCAGGAAGAAATCAATAAGTTTATTCAAGAAAAAGATGAATCTTGGAAGAAACAAAAACAGTATCAAAAAACATATACAGATTTGAAGAGTGACCTATCCATTGAAACGTCAAAGATGAATAATTTTGAATCGAAAAAAATCATTTGCAACGACCAGATCGAGACGTTATTCCAGAGATCCAAGGAATACGGAGCACTTCCTGCCGTGACCGAGGACTTGTCTGAAGAAGGATTGCAATCAGACATTGAAGTGTCTAACAAGAAGAAAAAAGCTTTGGAACCTGTCAATCTGAAGGCAATTGAGCAGTATGACGTCGTCAAAGAAAGATTCGACGAGATTGATATGCGTCGGCAAACCATACAGCGAGAAAGAAAGGCCATTCTCGATGCAATCGAAAAGATTGAGTTGGAGAAAACCCGGACCTTCATGAAAGCTTATCATGAGATTAACAGGGAATTTTCGAGGGTTTTCCAGAAACTTTCTCCTGGAGGATCCGCAAAGATGATACTTGACCGACCGGACAGTCCATTTGAGGGGGGGATCAGCATCGAAGCGAGACCCCGAGGAAAAAAGATCAGCACCTTGGAGATTCTCAGTGGGGGTGAAAAAACGCTTGTAGCTCTTTCTTTCATATTTGCCGTCCAAGAATTCTACCCTGCACCATTCTATATTATGGATGAAATTGATGCTGCTTTGGACGGTCCAAATGTGCATAGGGTCTCTATGGTCATTCAAGAGTTCGCTTCTCAAGCACAATTCATGGTCATCAGCCACCGCGAGGAAAATATTGTCAATGCCGACAGGATATATGGGGTTTCAATGCAACAATCAGGAATCACAGATATCTTCAGTGTTGATTTAGAAGAAGAAGCCAAAAGGTTATTGGAGTTAGAGGATAAAGAAGTAACACTAGAAGGAGAATAAAGAATATTAATATAAAAGATATTTTTTGATATATACTTTAAAAATAATGAATAATCTAATGCTTTAATCAAAAATTTTCTCCTGTTACTCTATTAATTACAAATGCTAGTCTATTTTTAAGTTGTATGAGCATCTGCCTATTATTTTTTTCTTCAGAAAATGATTAATATTTTGTAAAATGGTTCAAAAATTATACTTTCCCATTATTTTGCAATTGTGAGAATTCTCATGATTATATCCTTTTTTAATAGAATATTTGTTATTTATTCTTGAATTTTCTAGTTCTCTTATTTTAAAAATTTAGATAATTTTATTTGGAATTTAAAAACATAGTCCAAGAATAATAAATGATTGATTTTGTATTTGACTTACAAATTTCATATGAGATATTATGGTCGATCTTTACGAAACTATTCTTGGACAAGTTCGAATCTTTATGAACATCTTTTTTATCAGCATGAAATACATTTTAGCATTTATTTTTATAATTTTGGGAGTTATTACGTTAATATCTCTTAAGACAGGAGAAAATAAGCAGAAATTTTCAAGTTATCAAGATTTAAAAAGTTCAGACTCTATGAAAAAGTTCAAGATCATTTCAGGATATATGCTAATCGTGATTGGAATGGGTTTTCTCTTTAATTACTTCCTAATTTTTCTTTATTTAATCTTACCCCAAGATGGCTTGTTAGGCAGTTTTGTCATTCAAATAGCATTGAATGTTGATATTGGGGAGATTTCATTTAAACTGATGTTCATTGAATTAATAAGTTATGTTTTAGGGTTTTTATCGCTTATGACGACAATTGGGATTATTTTTAGTATTTATATGTTATTACAACCTCGAAAGTCAGATAAAGCCAAACATCACCTTGGTTTATTGATATCTTCGCTAATCATAGGAATTCTCTTTGGATTTTCAAATTGCTTTAAATATCTACTATAAACTTTATTAAAATTTATGAATAATCGGAATTTTTTCGTTTAGTTAATAAAATAAAAAGAATTAAGTAATTATATATACCTATAGTTTTGCTCCACACCCTGGACAAAACTTTGAACCAAGAGAAATACTTTTTCCACAATAGGGACAAAACCTCGCAGAATTATCATCCTCAAATCCATTATTTTCCACCTGAGAGATTTCTACTTCATCTTGAGGGGACAATTGAATGCTTTGAATTCCACGTTTTCTCATCACCGATGCTAATTCTTCTTCAGTCAAGTCGTCCACGGATTTTCCTGTCTCAGCTTCAATTTTTTCAATATCACTGCTTTTTATTTTTACAACTCTTTCAGATCCCCCAATTAAAAGAAGGACTGAAGTACCAACTATCAAGCGCCTTGTTCGCCTCCAGATCCTCCTCCTTGTTCTTCTAAATGCCCATCTAGCTACTGGTCCTCGAGTTATATTCCTTCTCACCACTGCTCGACGTATGGGTCTTCTTGCAGGCCTCATTTTAACTTTTCCTCCTTATTCTAATTAAACAATAAGTTTTCTATTAGTGATCGAATGAATTGTTATTAATATTACTTCAATAGTCCAATTTTTTTTTCTTTTAAAATATTGCAGTTAACAATAGTTAATTTTCATTCCAAACGATTTTTTATTATCTTTTTTATTCAATTAAAATATGCAAAAAAACGAAATGATGAAAAATGTTAATAGCTCCTGTACAGCAAGAAATGATCTTGAAAATTATCGTGGCCGGTAATGCTGGTGTGGGAAAGACTACACTATTGAAACGATATCTTGAAGGAAAATTTATCCAAATGTCTAAAATGACTGTTGGAGTGGATCATTTTTTTAAAGAAGCTCATTATTTCAATACTTCATGTAAAATGCAATTGTGGGACTTGGGCGGGCAAGATAGATTTCGATATATCGTAGATATCGCATTACGGGGAACCCTAGGTGCTTTATTATTGTTTGACATTACCAATTACGGCAGTTTTGTCTCTCTCGATAAATGGGTGAAACTATTACGTTCTCAAAATAAAAAATTACCAATTCTCTTGGTTGGAACCAAATCTGATCTTCAGGAATGTTCTGTCGTCAAAAACGTGCTCATTCCAAAAATAGTAAAAAGAAATAAAATGTTTGATTATATTGAAACTTCATCAAAAACGGGTCAAAATATAGAAAATGTTTTTGAATCTCTAGCTAAATATTTAATTACACCAAATCTCTATTCTAAATAACCTCTTGTTTCACTTCTGACTGAGAAAAATTAATAACCTTTAGAAACAGGTTCACACTTAAAAATATATAATCTTTTTTGCATAAAGTTTCTAATTTTAATCATACTTACCCTAATATAAACAATTTATCTGCTTGAGTTCTATGTTATCCTTTTTATCCATATTAAAAGGATTATAAATTCAATATCGAACTATTATTAGTATATGCGTAAGAAGTTGAAAAATATTAATAAAAATCCTAATATAATGGTTGCTAAAAACAAATAAAAAGAATATAAATTCAATTTAAAATGAAGGTTTTTATCTTCATTATGTATCTTTTTGTTTACTTTCTTTATACCTGTAATGGCCCCAGGAATCACGAGTATTACAGATAATAATGATATTATACCATGAATCGTAGTAAAAACGGATCCTCTATTTAAAAACGTGAAAATAACCCAATAAACGAAAATACTAACGGATGTTATTACAAAACCCACACCAACAGCGATATGGAATCTTTTATTCATAAATTTAGGAAGATCATGAAAAAATTCTGTTATGTGAG
>CAZRIR010000051.1:0-7526 GCA_964600195.1 uncultured archaeon
CAAAAGAGATTTCAACATTGAAGGAGTTTTTTGCAGATTTGGCCATTAAAGCCGTAAAGCAGATTTCAGGTGTCAATACCTTTGATAAAGTAGGGAACATCAAGATCGTCAAGGCTTCCGGAAAATCTTTAAAAGATTCGGAAGTCATAAAGGGACTGTATCTTGAAAAAGCAAAAGCTAATTCTGTCATGCCTGATGTAATTAATGATGCAAAGGTTGCAGTCGTAAGGAAGAAACTAGATGTTGCAAAAACTGAATTTGACGCTCAGATACAAATCTTCAATCCTGCAGATATGCAAAAATTTAAGGATCAAGAAGAGAAAATGTTAATGGAGTATGTTGAGATCTTCAAAAAATTAGGAGTAAACATGGTTGTAAATAATAAGGAGATTTCCGACAAATTCGCAGCTTATTTGGCCAAGGAAGGAATTGCCGCCATAAAAAGTTTAAGCGAAGATAATTTAAAAGCCATTTTAAAGGCCATTGATGCCAATTTAGTCGACGATTTAAGTACATTATCTGAAGAAGATCTTGGTTGTTGCGATAAAGTCAAGTTCCAAAAAATTGAAAATGATGACTATGCGCTTTTTGAAGGGTGTAAAAATCCGAAAGCCATCTCTATAATCTTGAAAGGTGGACTAAAAAAGATCCTTGATACTGCAGAAGTTGCACTTCATGACGTTCTTAGCGTTGTTGCCAAGGTCATTGATACTCAGACAGTCGTGGCTGGAGGTGGAGCTACTTACATCGAACTGGCTAAAAGATTAAAAAGTTATGCTAATGTAGTTAGTGGAAAAGAACAACTTGCCGTGCTGAGTTTCGCATTAGCACTTGAAGAAATACCAAAAGTGTTGGTTCAAAATTCTGGTTTAGATGAAGTTGAAAATATTACGCAGCTCCGTGCTGCGCACAAGACTGACGCGGATAAATGGATCGGAATAGATACTATATCAGGCACGATTGAAGATACGTTCAAAAAAGGAATAATCGAACCCACTGCATTAGTGAAGCATATCATCAAAGCGGGTATGGAACTCGCCAACCTCATCCTTCGTGTTGATCGAATTATAGCAGCTAAGAATGCTTCTAAAGGCGGTTTTGAGCCCTAATCTAATTTTTTTATTTTTATTTTTATTTCAAAAGTAAAATCTCAATTCACCTGATTATATCAAGCAACTTTCATCATCATCGTTTGTAGCGATTTGGATGGTTGTTTCGAGGATATTGTAAGTATTTTTTAAATAATCAGAAATTTTAGAGGTAAATTTGACAAATTCTTCGACTTTATTTTTCATATCGTTAAATTTTATGTAAGCTGAAAGTACGAGAATATCTGGTGTGATTGTCCATAAATGGACGTGGAATAACTCCTTAACTTCTGGGAAATTATTCAAGACGTCATCATGTATTATTTGAGTGTTTAATCCTTTGGGCGAAATTTCTAATAGAATACGTGTAGAATCTCTTAAGATCCCCCAACTCCAATATAAAATAATTAGAGAAATTCCGATGCTTACGATTGGATCTAATAATGTCCAACCAGTATTTAAAATAACAATTGCCACGACCACGATTCCAATTGAGGAAGCGGAGTCCCCAAACATGTGAAAAAACACGCCCTTGATATTTAAGTTCTTTTTATGGCTTTCAAGGAGTAATGTCATGCTCACCAGATTAACTGAGAGTCCGACGACAGTAATGATAAGCATTGTAATTCCATTAATTTCTAAAGGGGAAAATATCCTCTCTATCGCCTCAAAAATTATGAAACCCGCAACTGGTATGAGAAATAATCCGTTAATAAAAGCACCTAATACTTCAGCTCGATATAATCCATAAGTTTTTTGTGAACAAGGAGGTTTATGCGATATAAAAATGGCAATCAAACCAATTCCAATCGCCACCCCATGAGTAAACATGTGTCCCGCATCGCTAATGAGAGCCACGCTATTAATGATAAATCCACCTATAAATTCAAGTATGATCACTATTAACGTGATGGTAATTGAAAGAATTAACCTATTTTTAGCAACCGTGCTGTATTCAAAAAATCGCCCCGAGGGAATCTTTGTTAATTCACAAGCTTGAATTTTATTTTCCATAATTCAGATATATTTATGGTTTTATTTATCCTGTAGAAAATAATAAAAGTATCGTTATCAGACATGGGAAATTGAAATACTTTTACTCCAAATAAATTAAGAAATAGGATAAGAAAAATTCTTTCCTTCAATCCTTAGAACATTAAATATAAAAAAAAAAATATAGATTGAGATCATTCTCCTTGTTTCATAAAAAAGCCCATTGCCACGAATAATCCTCCTATAAGAAGAATCACCCTGGCAATGAATATGCCTATATCACTTGGAAACCTCATTCCATCGAGTGCTATACCAATTGAAAACATTATAATGCCAATCTCAATGATTCTTACTCGTTTGTATGCAAAATCTTTTTCCGATCGATTCTTGATCAAAAAGCTAATAAAAATAGCGTTAGGGAGGGTGATATAAAATACTATCACGCTGATGAAATATATGTAGACGAAAATATTACCTATCTTGAGATCGTTAAAACCCATGAACAAAACCAAATCTACGTTAAAACCCATTATCAAAACTATTATCACGCTTATAAAGGTTAAAGCAATTATTACAGCAAGAATTTTGAAGATCAACGATTCACGATTAGGGCTAAGGTTTAAGACTGCCCCATCCAGGGAGATAAGCGATAGAGCTCCAAAAGCATAGCAAAATGCCCAGTACGGATATAATAATGCAGTATTTGATTCATTGGCATCAAGTAATGCGATTCTTAATATCCAAGGTATGTAAGTTATTCCAACCGCGATGCACCAGATCATAAAGAAAATTTTAGGAGATTCTGGTCTTTTGAGGTGTGATTTTAACACGTAAAAAAAGCATGCAAAATATACTCCAGTTATAAACACGAGCGTTAATAATCCTAAAGTTCCAATATATCCCATACATTTTTCACATTTAATTTTAAATATAATGAATATGAACTTTTTAGTATATAAAATTTGATGAAAAGTAAATAAAAAATCAACTTGATCTTGACAATGGTATTTTACCACTATACAATGGAATGATAAATAATAATCCTAATATGATATAATCTGAATAGCATTTTTATTCTTTTAAAAATGTTCAATAAAAACTGATTTTTTAAAACATTTTTTAAGTGAAAAGAATAAAACTTAATAAGAACATTTTTAGATTGGTTAAATTGTTCAGTCATCTCAATTATTATTGAAATTTCGTTTATAATTTCGTAAGTTTTATTTAACATTTAAACCAATAGTAAATAAAAAACTGAATTTTTTTTCAAGAATCATTCAAATGTAGATTATAATGACCGTGGTTAAAAATTTACTACAAAGTGGCATTCTTACTCAAGAGAATTTAGATAAACTTTTAGCTCTTAATAATGATAAAGTTCTAAAAATAGTTAATGAATTTGTTGAACTTTGCAAACCAAGTAAGGTTACTGTCATTTCTGATTCCCAAGAAGATATAGATTATGTCCGGCAAACCTGCATTGAAATCGGGGAAGAATCAAAATTAAACATAAAGGGGCACACCATTCATTATGATGGTTTTTTCACCATGTCCAATCATGATCAAGCCAGAGATAAAGACAATACAAAAGTAATGATTCCAAAAGGGAATTATACAAGTCCATGGATCAATACCATCGATAGAGATGAGGGCCTTAAGGAAATATTAGGATACATGGATGGAATCATGGAGGGTCATGAATGCCTGGTGCGATTTTTTTGCTTGGGCCCAAAAAATTCTGAGTTTTCAATTCTTGCCTTACAATTAACTGATAGTTTTTATGTTGCTCATAGTGAAGATCTCCTATACAGATCCGGTTATGAAGAATTCAAGAAATTGAATGGTTCAGAAGATTTCTTGTATTTCATTCATTCCTCGGGTGAATTAATGGGTAATCCTCCTATTACGAAAAATTTAGATAAACGAAGGATTTACGTTGATTTACAAGAAAATAGGGTACTCACAATTAACAATCAATATGCCGGAAATTCATTAGGATTGAAAAAATTAGCCCTTAGATTAGCGATAAATAAAGCTAATAACGAGGATTGGCTTTCAGAACATTATTTCATTCTTGGTGTCCATCCGAAAGGAAAGGAAAGAACTTCGTATTTCACTGGAGCATATCCTTCAGGATGCGGAAAGACTTCTACAGCAATGCTCCCAGGTCAAACAATTGTGGGAGATGATATTGCATATTTACGGAAATGGAATGATGGATTTGCTCATGCTGTCAATATTGAACAAGGAGTATTTGGGATTATCAAAGATGTGAATCCTGAAGATGATCCCGTTATTTATGAAACCATCACTACTCCCCGAGAGACCATTTTTTCTAATGTTCTCATCAAAGATGGGCAACCATATTGGATTGGCGATGGCAGAGAAATTCCTGAAAATGGAATTAATTTTGCTGGTAATTGGACAAGGGGAATGAAGGATAAAGATGGTAAAGAAATACCACATGCCCATCCAAATGCAAGATACACTGTTAGAATCGAGGAATTGACGAATGCTGATAGTAATTTACACAATCCTGAAGGTGTTCCTGTTCATGGAATCTTTTATGGAGGAAGAGACTCGGATACCATGCCTCCCGTGCTTGAAAGCTTGAACTGGAACCATGGCGTTTTTCTTGGTGCAGGTATTGAATCCGAAACTACCGCTCAAACTCTTGGTAAAGAAGGCGTGAGAAGTTCAAGCCCCATGGCAAATCTAGATTTCATGGTTATACCATTAAGCAAATATTTAGAAAATCACAGAATTTTTGGAAATTCTCTTGAAAAACCTCCAAAAGTTTTTTCTACAAATTATTTTCTTAAAAACAAAGATGGAAAATATTTAAATGGAATTCTTGATAAACTCATCTGGGTAATATGGGGTGAGGCAAGAACACATTCTGAAGTGGATGCCATAATGACTCCTGTAGGTTATATTCCCAAATTTGATGATTTGAGGCATTTTTTTAAGGAATATTTAAATAAAGACTATTCAAAAGATGCTTACGAAGAGCAATTTTCCCTCAGGATAGAAAAACTCTTGCAAAAACTTGACAGAATAGAAAATAATTTCAAAAAGGAAGAAAACATGCCTCAATTTTTCTGGGATGTATTACAAGAGCAAAGAGAAAACTTGAAAAAAATTAAGGAAAGCAAGGGAAAAAGTGTAATAGTCCCCTCTGAACTATAATTCTCTATTCTTTTTCTTTAACACATAATTGATATTTATTTATCTTTTATTTCATTATTCCTTATATCCTTAAGAATTTGAATAGCGATGTCATAGGTTTTTTTTTCACTTTCCTTGATGAACAAATCCTTCTGAGGATAAATATAATTATAAATATAGTCAAGTTGATGTTGTTTTATCATGTAATTTTTATCTTCTACGATAATCTTTGAAATCTCTTCCATTTCAATGAATTTTTCAATAACTTTTAACCCAATCATTCTAAATGCATCATCAACATTTTCGCCCGTCTTTGCTGAAGTCTCTATATAAGCCATTCCTAATTCTTCTGCTAATTTCATTCCTTCATCAAAGGAAACTTCTCGTTCATCTAGATCTATTTTATTGCCAACCAGAACTAATGCCACGTTTGTCAGCTCCGCATTTTTGATGTCTTCATACCATACTTTTTTGACATTTTCAAATGATTCTCTTTGGCTCACATCATAAACAATCATGATTGCACCAGAGTCAGTCAGGTAAGCAGGCCTGATTCGGGTAAATTGGGGTTGTCCGGCTATATCCCAGATAACGAAGCGAACCTGAGTGTCGGCGAGACCTTTAAATTTACATATCCTCTTTGTAATGAAAGCCCCTATGGTTGCTCTATAATCTAAATGAAAGATATTATTAACGTATCGTTGGACGATACTCGTTTTACCTACACCATTATCTCCAATAAAACTAAGCTTGCATAAATAATCATCTGAGACAAACTTGACTTTTTGAAGCATGTCAATTTTTCTATGCATTTTTTTAATTCCATAATCAGTTTTTATTTTTGGGATTACAGGTGAGACTGGTCTTCCGTCAAAGATTCGTGCCACCTTTTCCGCCGCGATAAATGCATATGGAAAGTAGGGATCTATGGTTGCAAGGGCATTCAAAACAGTCACAAAGACAAATTCAGGTCCCGCTTCACAAAAAATAAATCGATATTGATCCGTATCAAATGTTCCTGCACCAAATGTACCTAGATCATAATCTGAAGTTATTTTCTTGAGTATTAGATCCGCTAAAGCACTAAATGCACCTATAAATTTTTTTTCATCAGCTTTTTCAGGAATTTTCGTTAAAAAGTCAACAACTAAACCTAACCTATCAACAACCAATACAGCTATGAGATCAGGTCCAAGTTCTTGCCTATACCATTTCAGAAGGGCTTGGAGTTTTTTTTTATCAAAATACACTTGAATCAACTATTTTTATTTAGAGCCTTAATAAAATAATTTTGGTACACTAATTTATAAGTTTACATGAAATAACAATAATTTTAACTTCAAATGATTATTCATCATCTTCAATAATTCTTATATCATCATCCAATTCTTCTTTAAATATGGCCAAGGGATCCTCAACAGCAATTATTTTAGGTCCCTTTTGGGCTTCGATGGTTTCCTCAAATTCATGTAAATCCATAACCTCCACTTTAATTTCTTCTACAGCTGTTAATTCTCCAGTATGGACCCTATACACGAATTCATCATCAAGTTTTAGCAATTGGAAACAATTATGGCAGCGGAATATATTAAAAATGCCAATATTACTATTTTTCGCCCAGAGACTCCAACATATTTTATGGGCGATTGTATCACAATTAGGACATTGAACAAGGGCATTTTTATCTTTTTTAAAGCAAATTGAACAAGTTTGTTCATCAATAATTAAATTAGGTTCCTCTGCTAAATTATTGTAAAAAGGGAAATTCTCAATTGGAATTTCATCAGAGTATTCATCATCCGACAATGAGAATGTAGAAAATGTTTTTTTTTCTGCCAACTTGTTCATTATAGGAGATAATTCATTCAAATCTTGAACGTGATGAAGGTGCCCCCTTGTTTTACTGATTAATCCTGATAATTTTAAATCATCTTCGTATTTATCTACTTTTATCCTGATAATGTCAATAATTAAGGGCATCTCCTTAATTTTATCAATAATATTATCTAAGACTGGAATATAAATTTCAGGAATCTCAAGCGTGCCATTATCAGTTAAAATGACCATTCTAAAGCATTTATTTGGTATGTTTTTAAAGACATCTATGATGAATGTTGCAGATACCATGATCCCTCCAGACATGTTCGCTTCTACAATCATAGGTTCCAAGGATTTTAAAGCAATAAGAATATTTTCGGGGTTTAAAGTAAAATCATCAAGATAATTGGGGCCATCCTCTTGAAATAAAACAATATTAAACCGGTCGCTATGATCTAT
>CAZRIR010000051.1:7626-9813 GCA_964600195.1 uncultured archaeon
CCTTCCTTAATCGTGATAGTTTTATTTTCCCGATCGATTTCAATGAATCTTTTTATTTCAAGCCCATGTAAATACTCCTGTAGCTGTTCTTTACTCATTTTTAATTGTTTCGCTAATTCTGTTAGATCATTTTGAAATTTACGAATTATTTCAATTGTGCTTTCATATTTGTTAAAAATTAGGTTTACTATATATTTAAGAGAATCATCCATGTTTAATCCAGTTTTCACACTAGTGGGAAAAATTTTGGAATCTTTTGGTAGTTTTGCATCCTCTTTAACCTCTTCTGAATTTCGTGCTCCTGACTCATCCTGTTTATTAGCACAAAAGATAATTGGAATATCAGGAGGAATATGGTTTTTCAATGAATTGAGGATTTGCATTGCATCCTCATCATTCTCAGGATGAGCTGAATCAAATAAAAAAATGATCCCATCTGCTCCATCAGTGATTACATCTCGCATTATCTGCATCCTTAGTAACCCTGGCGTTCCAAATAAAAATATTTTGAATCCCTCAAGTTGAAATGTTGCTAAATCCATGCCCACAGTATAATATTTTTTATCCCTTCCTTCTGCTTCTATATTCATAGCTTTTGTATCAAAATACTTTACATAGCTTGATTTACCCGAATGAAGTGCCCCAGTAATCACTATTTTTATAATTTAGCACCTATATTCATAAAATTCATAAGTTATTAATTCCATATGAAACGAACTTATTAATAAATTTTAGGAACTAACAAGACTTATATAGCAATCTAAGATTTTGAGAACTAATGCTAAAAAATTGAATTTTATTTGTAAATATGATTTTTATGATGTAAGGATAAAAAGATTTATAAACGAAATTGACATTTTTTTTTTCTAACAATTTTTTTTCGACAGAAAAATTACACTAAAAATGTGCTTTTTAAGCATTTTAAATGAGATTTATGATCAAATACTAACATTTATTGATAAATATGGATCATTAATGACTGAAATTGATAAGAAATGATAATGTTTTTAAAGTAAAAAGTCGTAAATATAACTAAAAAAATTAGAGGATTTTTAGATTCATCAATCATTTGTTCAAATGGTTTTTGATTTTTAAAAGTCTCTAAAATTATTGAATCCAATCAAAAAAAAAGGATATAAAATGACAAGTAGTAATATAATGGTTATTGGCGGAGGAATTAGTGGGATTGAGGCAAGTCTTACTTTAGCAGATCAGGGATATAAAGTATTACTTGTCGAGCAGTCATCTTCAGTTGGAGGGAGAATGGCACAATTAGACAAGACATTTCCAACATTAGATTGCTCTATTTGTATTTTAGCACCCAAAATGGTGGAATCAAGCAGGCATCCCAACATTGAACTTTTAGCGTATTCAGAAGTTCAAGAAGTCAACGGGGTGGCGGGAGATTTCAAAGTCAAAATCCTTAAAAAAGCTAAATATGTAAATTGGGATGCATGTACGGGTTGTGGGGCATGTAGTGAGAAGTGTCCAATGAAAAAGATTCCAAATGAATTTGAAGAGGGGATGGGAAATAGACAAGCGATCTATATACCTTTTCCTCAAGCGGTTCCAAGAAAAGCTGTAATTGATGCTAAAAAATGTCTATTTTTAACAAAAAATGCTTGCAAATTATGTGAAAAGGAATGTGAAGCTGGAGCAATTAATTGGGATGATAAAGATGAAATTTTAGAGTATAATGTTGCATCTATCATTGTTGCTACTGGATTCGATCAACTTGATCCTTCAGTCTTGGACAGATATCATTATGGAGAATATCCTAACGTCATAACTGCCATGCAATATGAACGATTACTCAGTGCTTCAGGTCCCACGGGCGGTGAATTAATTCGTCCTTCAGATGGAAAGCATGCACATGATATTGCATTTATAAGTTGTGTGGGTTCTAGAAATGAAGACCTTTGCGCTTATTGTTCAAAATTTTGTTGCATGTATCAAACTAAGGAGGGAGTTGTCACTCGAGAACACGCACCAGACACTACTGTTACTATCTTTTTCAATGATATTCGAGTAATAGGAAAGAATCAAGAAGAATTTATTGAACGTGCGAAAGATGAATATGGTTTGAAGTATTATAGAGGTATACCCGGTGATATTCGGGAAAAACCTGAAAACCAAAATCTTTTTGTCAAACATGCGAATTTAGATACGGGTGAAGTTGAAGTAAGT
>CAZRIR010000052.1:0-5633 GCA_964600195.1 uncultured archaeon
TTGGGAGACAATACTTTAGGTAATAGATTTAAAATTACATCATTCGGTGAAAGTCACGGAGACGTGATAGGGATAGTTATTGATGGAGTGCCTGCTGGTTTAGAGATAAATAGAGAATATATAAAATCTGAATTGAATAAAAGAAAACCTGGTCAATCAAATCTGACTACTAATAGATCTGAACCAGATAAAGTAAAGATTATTTCTGGAATTTTTAATGATAAAACAACTGGAGCACCTTTATGCTTAATTATTGAAAACAAAGATATTGACTCTTCTAAATATGAAGAATTCAAGAATTATCTGAGACCGTCCCAAGTGGATTATACTGCTTTAAAAAAATATGGTGGATATGCAGATTACCGTGGTTCTGGCAGGTTTTCTGGAAGAATTACTGCCAGTTTTGTAATGGCAGGAGCGATTGCTAAACAATTACTAGAAAAAAGAAATATTTCTGTTTTTGCCTATACATCGAGTATTGGATCAATTTTAGATGATAATGATTATGATTTTAAAGATGCTAAAAGTCTAGAGCAAACGAGGGAAAAATCGATCGTGAGATCTTTAGATACCAAAAATTCGGAAGAAATGGAATCTCTAATCAATGATATAAAAAAGGAAAATGATTCTATTGGGGGTATCATTAAATGTATTGTAAACAATTTTCCAGAAGGAATAGGAAGGCCGATTTTTAATAGTCTGGAATCTAGTATTAGCAAGGCAATTTTTTCTATACCTGGAGTTAAAGGCATTGAATTTGGTGCAGGATTTGATGCAACTAAAATGAAAGGTTCTGAACATAATGATCCATGGATTGTTGAGAATGGAAAAATTAAAACTGAAAAAAATGACTCGGGAGGCATTATTGGTGGAATCTCCACGGGTATGCCCATCGTTTTTAATGTAGCAATAAAACCTACTGCTACAATAAGTAAAGCACAGAAGACGGTAAATGTAAAAAAAATGGAAAACACGGAATATAAATTTACTGGTAGACATGATCCTTGCATAGTTCCCAGAGCTGTAGTTGTCGTTGAGGCCATGACTTCTATTGTATTGCTTGACTTTCTCATGACTGAAGGTTTGATCTCTGCAGTATTAGAATTATGATATCAAATGAAAATTGCTTGATTTCATATGAAAAAATTATATAAGTTGGAGATATTACAATGGATAATTCAAAAGATATAACATTCATTAAAAGAATAATCAATATCATTGACAAATGGTCCTTTGAAATGTGTGCTTATTGTGAAAATAGTTCCTTAATATCTATTGAGGGGATGGTGGATTACAAATGCGAAAATTGTAAAAAAAAAATGAGTGATGGGTTATATTTAGGAGAAATTGCAAAAATTGTATATGATTACCGAGAAAACCAATATAAAAATGAACAAAAATAAAATTTCTTAAAGTAGGATAGTTTTAAAGTAAGATAATTTAATAATATTATAAACCTTATAATTTTGAACTTGGTATCAAAAATGAGTAAAAAAATTGACACGAGCGACCAATTTATTGAATTTTACAAAAAGAAGGGTGATTATCTCGTTGAGCTTTCACAAAACCATTACATGAACAAGGAATATAAAAAATGTCTTGAATTACTAAGTCAAGCTTATGCAATGTATGAAAAAGGGGGAGTAAAAGAACTGGCGGAAGAAACTAAGCAAAAATTTACTAAAATTAAACAAGAACATTTTAAATAAAATCCAGAAAATCTCATGCTTTTTTCTTTAATTTATTAATAATCTTATCTATATGTGATCCCTTCCAATAGATTTTGTTACATATTGGATTAGTACATCTATAAAATTCATCATAATTATGGAAGGTATCAGATTCAATTTCGTTTTCTATTGAACTTTTATCCTCTATTTTTTCTAGAAACGAATTACACATGGAACATCTAGCTTTATTCATGGAGAATTCAAGTTTTAAATTCAGTTCTTTTTCAAGTTTCAACAAGTTTTCATAAGCATCAAGACCCTCTAAATAAATAGTCTGATCACCTGCTTTTTTATGAAAAGGTAAATCACGCGTAATGATAATTCTGTCGTTTTTAATAGCATATTCTAATAATTTTGAGTCCGGCGCAGATTTTTCAACCTCTTCAGCATAAACACTATCATAACCAAAAATCCTTAACAATCGAGCAAGTTTACCAAGCATCGAATCGACTAAAAATTTCATTTTTTTTATCTTTTAATTTTGGTAATTAATTATTTTATTAAATTAAATGTAATAAATATTTTAGAAATTTATGAAACATTTAGAAAAAGATTTTAAAAGCTCACAAATTTTCTGTAACTAAGACTCAATAATAAAATTAAAGTGAAATTTAATAATGATAAATGATCTAATGAAGAAAGCTATAGATTTTCATGGACACTCATGTCCTGGTTTGGCGATAGGTGTTCTGGCTTCTAAATATATTCTCGATAGAGGAAACGATTTTTCAATAGATGAGGAATTGGTTGCAGTGGTTGAGAATGATAACTGTAGCGTGGATGCAATACAATCCTTACTCGGAACGACTTTTGGTAAAGGGAATCTAAAATTTTTGGATTATGGAAAAAATAATTATACCTTTTATAATAGAACTACTCAGAAAGCGGTAAAATTGAGTTTAAATCCAAGAAAGCTAGGGGATATGGAATTATCCCGGGAAGAAAGACTTGATAAGGTGTTAAATTCAAAACCAGAAGAACTTTTTCAAATTAAAGAAATTGAATTTGATCCTCCCCCCATGGCTAAAATACATGAATCAATTGTTTGTGAGAATTGTAAGGAACCAACTATGAGCACTCGAATTAGAGAACTAAACGGTAAAAAGCTATGCATTCCCTGTTATAATGACTTAAAACAATAATTTGCTAAATTACATTATAAATCATCTTGATAATATTTTACAAAATGCCGAAATTTTTTTTACCCTTATTTAATTATTTAAAATAATTAATTCCTAGATAATTATGATTAAGACTCCAATAATGATCATTCGAGAGTTTTCTGAAAAGGACATTGATGAGACAACGGCATTAATGGAAAAATTATGCCGATTAAAAGGACAAGAATTCGATGAAATACGTTGGAGAGAAAGTATAGAGAACCGCATGAAAAAGGATTCAAATTTAAAAATTATTGTCGCCTTTGATAAATTAACGGAACAAGTACTTGGAATGGGCCATTTTTCTATAAGAGATACTGAAAGAGGCTATCGAATTGGAATTGTATCAAACATCATTGTTAGAGAGGAAAAAAGAAGAGGGGGTATTGGTGAAACTATTATGCGACAAGGAATTGATTATTTGAAAGGATGTCATATTAAATCAATTAGATTAGCGTTAAAAAATACTCTTGATAATGCTGCAAAAAAATTGTTTATTAAACTTGGCTTTGAGGAAATTTTCAAGGTTTATGAAATGAAAATTTAATTAAATAATCGTTTCATACATAAATTAAGAGGATTCAAATATGTTAAAAGAAATTAAAAAAGGAAATACCCTTATAGTGAAAGGACCAACAAGAATTACATTAGAAGAAGGAGAAGTTGAAGTTCTAGGAAATGATATTTATCCTGCTGGTGAAAAAACATCCAATAATGAAGGAGAATTACCTCAAAATGTCATAATCGTTCCTAGCGCTCTAAGTTTCCCCATATATGCCATAAAAAAATCTAAATTAGATATTTATACTCAAGATCAAAAAAATTTAGAACTAATTTCGGAAAATTCTATTCCGGATGAATGGATCAAAATTAAAGATGATATAATTGAAGATATAAAAAAAAATCAAGAGAATGTACCTTTAAAAATTATGGTGCTTGGTATTAGTAGTGGAAAAACAACCCTAATCAAATATCTTGCCAATAATTTAGTTAAAGAAGGATTAATAGGAGGTTACTTGGATAGCGATTTAGGGCAACAAATTCTCCTCCCCACAACTCTCATGATTGGATTAATTGATAAACCCTTTTTATCTCTTAAAGAAATTGATGAAGAAAAAAGGTTTTTTATAGGTGCTACCTTTCCAAAAGGAGTACAAAAGTTTATCGTTTCACATTACACTAAAAATTTAATCGATATATTTTCAGAGCAATATGATAAAATTAAATTTATTCTCATCGATACTGATGGTTGGGTCAAGACCGAAGCAGGTTGTGTATACAAGAATTTCTTTATAAATAAAGTCGATCCTGACATATTAATCGTGTTTTATGATGAAGAAATTGAAGAATATGACGATATACTAAAAAAAGCAAAAGAAAATAAGCAGCGAAAGATAGTCCTCATCAAGGGAGAAAATAAATACTATTACGAAAAAACTAAAGATGAAAGAAGGTTTTTGAGACAGAGCAGGTTTTCACACGTGTTTGAAGATTTTCAAAAAATCACTGTACCTTTAAATGGACTAACTTTCATTAAAAGGGATTATGATACAGAAATAGATGAAATAAAAGAAGTAGAGCTTGATGTGAGAAATTTAATTTCACTTCCTTATCATTATGTCCTTGTTGGATTGCTTGATGAAGATTCCAATCTAATCAATGTTGCTCTGCTATTCACGATTAATATTGAAAAGAATTACATCTTGCTATTCTCAAATTTATCATATAAAGAGCAGAAAAAAATTAAGAAAATCTTGCTTGGAAGTCTGAGGCTCTCAATCAAGGGAAATCATCAAGGCTACTTATATTTATAATCAATTAGAAGAATTATAAGGAATGTAAACACTAGTGGAGCAAAATTATCAAAAAAAAAATAACTTTTAACATAAGACCTTTAGATCCTTGAATTCATTTATTTTGTAATGCTTTTTTTAATAAATTATTAAGGGATCTCACTAATTTGATCCTTAAAATCCAAACGCTCGAGTTTTTCTACCACTCGGATACCAGTAACGGCATCTATACTGTTGGGAAGTTTGAATATCCTATGAAGATCAAATGATCCGTTTTTTGATTTGAAATTATTGTTATCCGTTAGTGAAATATTGTTCTCATCCTTCAATAGGGTTAATATCTTTTGAATTTGGTCAATTGGTAATTCTACAAATTTTCCATCCTCCTCTTGACAATAGATATGATATCCCTTGAATCCACTATGGATGACCCGAGTCTTCCAACCCAGATCTATGAGTATTTCGCATATTAATTGACATCTTTGTTTTGCCTCTTCTAAGCACATTAGGCAATAACCTTCCTTACCTATCACATGCGGCTTATGATCCGAATCCACGTCAAATGCTGCCATGACGCGTGGAAAGGGATATCCCCGTCCGAAGTAATCCCTCTGAGGTATTACCATGGGTGCTAAAGAATAATATAATCGTATTGGGAACTTCCCTCTCTTGAAAATTTTTTCTAAACCAAGTTTAATTTTTGTAGAAGGTGTATGTTTTGCTGTTTGCGTGAGTTTTCGCCTAAATCCATACCACATTCCATTACTCAATAAAGCTCGTAAGTGTCTCTGGGAAATACAGGGTGAAAACCATTCAGGCAACTTGAAATCCTCTTTATAATACCTATAAAGACTTTTATGATCCAAGCATACCTGAAAAATATTGAAATTGGAAGGTATTCTTAAATTTTCATCAAATTCTGGTGCACAGAGAATGCATTGGTCGAGACC
>CAZRIR010000052.1:5733-6879 GCA_964600195.1 uncultured archaeon
TAAATATCTCTTAGTTAATCCTTTAATCTTTTCAGGATCTATATGCTTTTTCTTTTTGATCATCATTTCTCTTATTAAACCCGATCCTCTGAATAAATACCGTATGTATTGTAAGGCAACGGGAAATCTATGTTTATTCAAGATTTTGTACGTTATTTTTAATATTTTACCTGGACTGGATACTTTTTTCCATTCGTCCATCATCCCTATTTCTTTCACGACAAATTTAACATTCTTCTTCATCATTTTCGAGCTTTTCCTAGAAAAATACCCAACCCGAACCGGTAAGCCGAGTAAATAACGAAATGGTTTTGATAATGTATAAAGACGGAAGTAACTTTGAATTAATGTATAAATCTGATAATTATCTTTATTAGAACGATTCTTTTCGTCAAAAGGAATCCCTAAATAGTCCTGTACTCTTGAATAGGTAGCAGGTTCTCCTTTTTTTTGAGATAATAACATTGAATATACTGAATAAATGACAATTCCTTGTCTTGCAGGAAGTATGAAAACATATCGAAGAGGAAGAGTTTTTTCAAGAAGGTCTAAATTAGTAAAATCCTTTAGTTGACTAAAATTTTCCATCATGCTAATAATCTCTTCTGAAAGAGCAACATTTTCGGGGGTATCCCGGAATTCTTTAATCGTTTTCCCTCGAGGTGTTTTTTCAGGCATCCTCCTAGAATCTCCAGCAATTTTATTAAGTTTATTGAAAACTCTTCCCGTATTTTTTTTCCAGTGAGGACTTTTAAATGCATATTTAGAATTTTGCATGAGAATCAATAAGAATATTGTGAAAAATCCTTAGGACAGGTAATTTTACCCTAAAGTAAAATTATGTTTAAAAATCATCGTTCTATGAAAAATGAGGAACTCAAAATCTGTGTCCTAAGCAGTTAACATTATTTATTTATTTTTATTTATAAATTTTTTTAAAAAAAAGAATCAATTGCCTTTAAGCCAATTTTCTACTTCGCTTCTTGCATTCTTCACGCTCCCTCCTCGAAAAGAAATTGGATTTACAATTTCTGATTTAGGGCAAAGTTTTACGATTAATCTCAAACTACCTCCAAGTCCACTTCCTTCATGCGTACAGAAAGGAATAATTGTTTTTCCTGAAAGATTATGGGATTCTAAGAAAGT
>CAZRIR010000052.1:6979-9797 GCA_964600195.1 uncultured archaeon
ATATATGCTCGTGTAGGGGCTGGACCACCACGCATGCCAACGTTTCGAAAGAAAGTAATATCTGCTGGTATTTCTACATTATGGGGTACGCCTACGCGACCAACAATTGCACCTGGACGAGCAACTGCAAAAGCAGTTTTATATGATTCATTTGTGCCTACACATTCCAGCACTGCGTCAGCACCCACCTTGTTAGTGAGTTCCATGACTTTTTTCATAGCTTGTTCGCCCCTTACTTCAATTACATTATTTGCACCAAACTCACGTGCAAGATCTTGTCGATTTTCGTGTATGCTACCGAGCATGATGATCTGCTCTGCACCAAGCAGTTTAGCCGAAATTACACCACAAAGACCAACGGCGCCATCACCAACGATAGCGACTGTTTGATCCTTCTTAACTCCTGCGCTCATTGCAGCGTGGTAACCCGTGCCCATAACGTCTGATAACGTGAGTAATGAAGCTAAGGTTTCATCTGAGAAATTAGACCCTTGCACGGTAAATAGTGTTCCATCAGCATGAGGCACGCGAACATATTCTGCTTGACAACCATCATATTCATTTCCTTGACCAAAGAATCCAATGTGTGTACATGCCGTTTGGAAACCTGCTTTACAGTGCGGACAAATACCATCACTATAGGCGAATGGTACAATTACGAAATCGCCCACTTTACTATTTTTAACGTCCTTTCCCACCTCTTCGACATAACCGATACACTCATGACCGACCGGTCCTTCTGGATGCTCGCTAATACCACGATAAAACCATAGATCCGAACCGCATACACAAGAGAGTACTATTCGTACAACCGCGTCCGTAGGATCCTTGACAGTTGGTTTTGATCTCTCCTCGATCACTACCTTACCCTTACCTTTAAAGATTGCTGCTTTCATTGATATTCCTCCTCTGTTACTGGTCCGTACCATTCGGCATTTCCTAAAGTAGGATTCGTACTGATACCAACATGAACAAACCAACTATCTTTTGATGCTCCATGCCAATGGTTCACATTTGGTGATATTTTCACAACATCTCCTTCTTGAAGCGGTTGCGCTGGCTTTCCTTCTTCTTGATAATAACCTTTACCTCCTGTAACGAGAAGAATTTGACCTCCTGGATCTGAGTGCCATTTAGGCCTTGCTTTTGGCTCAAAGGTTACATTATAGACTTGATATTTAAATATTTCTTCTGTCACCAGCATTTGAACCCATACATTCCCCGTAAAATAGTCGCTTGTAGCTTTTTCACCCTTGGGAAATATCACACTTTTATCCAAATCATTCATTTTTTATATTTTAACCTCTTTTTGTGAATAGTATTTCAGTATCATGACAATATTATGTTATTATTTATTACCTTGTTTTATTATAACATGCTATAAGATAATCATGTTTAAAAGGTAATTGTAAGCTAAAAGTTACAAGGTGATTTAATGGTTACTGAACTTAAATTCAAATTTACTATGGATGGATATAATGAATTATCACGAAAATGGGCAATAAGCATATTAAAATCTATGTTCTTGGGTTGTAAGAGATTTAGTGATTTTTTAGAAATGCATGATGGTCTCAGCAACCGAGTTTTATCAGATCAACTAAAAAGATTAGAACACTTTGGTTTAATTAAAAAAGAGATTTTAAGTACATCTCCGGTAAAAATTGAATATTGCTTGACAGAAATTGGACGAGATTTAAATAAGATGCTTTATGAAAAATGCATGTTTGCCATTCAGACATCTTTAAATCTTAAGGTGATGATTTTTTCTGTTTTTTCATATCCTACTCAGAATTATTTGGGCTATCTTTATTTGTAATCTTTTTTTTTTTTATTTAAACCAGACTATTTTTTAGTAATGATACGGTTAATTATATGGTTGAAAACAAGCTATCCCGATTCGTTGAAGTAATGTCTAAAAATGTAACCGATTCAGATCTTGAATTGGTCAATTTAGGACAATCTTTGGGATTAGATTTAGTATTATTCAATGATTTGAGAGCATCTCAAGAAGAAAGCTTTGCAGATAAAGTAAGGAATGCTTCTCTTGAGAAGATGGAAGCATGTAATGATAATAGGTTGCATGATAATGATTTGTTTTATGCGGGAAGCATTGACTTCATGGTCTCAGATGAAGCTGAAGGAAAAAAATTCTTTCTTCTTGAAACCAACGGTGGAAGTAATAGAGGTTTGTCAATTTTAACATTAAAGCAACAAACGATAATGTATGATGGATATTATAGGGCTATTGAACAAGCTATTAAGGCAAATAAGCGGGGAGATAATAAAGTCCTGATACTCATAGGCGTTCCAATAGAAGATGGATTAATACATGAAAAAGTTATAATGTTGGAATATTTGAGAAAAAAATTGAAAAAATCTGACTTGACCGTAGAAATTTACAATATAAATAATTTTTCCTCTGAATTTGATACAGATGTGGCTTTCTTGATAGCTGATTATAAGGAATTATCCATCCATCTCTCATTTTCAGATAAATGGGTAAAAATTAGAAAAGATGCTAAAGTTTCTGTTTTAATTGGGGATGGTATCGCAAGAAGGTTGCACGATGAAGAATTTGCCCGATTAATAAGAGATGATTTTAGAAAAATAAATAGTGTTGTCGTAAATCCTATTTTTAGGATCACTGACGATAAATCCTTGACCTACTTGGCAAGTTATTATGCTAAAGAGTCCCTTGAAAAATATAATCTTAAATATCTAATTTTCACGAAAGCTTACAATGAAAAGGATCTGGTTGAAAAAATCAAATATGTTTTAAACAAATACAAAAAACCTTTTATTATAAAGCCAAATGGCG
>CAZRIR010000053.1:0-9736 GCA_964600195.1 uncultured archaeon
TAAATTTTACATGCGATTCTATCAAAAATTCATGAGAATTCCGCTTCTAAAATCAATAGTCAATTGGTTGGCAAATATCTTTAATAAAAAGATACTTCATCAGGATAGGGATGTTGTTATTACTCAGCAACCTATAAAAAGTAATTTAAGAATGGGAGAGAAACTAATTCAAGGAGATGGTCCAATCGTATTTTACCGACAACGTAGAGAAGAACTACTAAACGAAAAAGAGATATAAAATACCATTAAATTAATTTTAATATTTAACTTTTAAACTATTAAGAAATAATATCAAATAATTATTCAATTTAGAGCAACTTAATTAATAATTTATGATATGAATGGAATAAAATTTTAATTTAACATTCATTAGTTAATATTAGAAGGCTTAAAAGGAAAAATAAAAAAATGTTTTCGACAAATGAGTTAGCAAATATGAAAAAGGGGATGGAAAGGTTAAAAAATGATATAGTTATAAAACTGTTCACAGACGTTAAAAATACCAATGATAAAAAAACTAGACAATGCATGGCCTGTGAAGGGACTTATAACCTATTAAATTTATTAGCTGAAGAGTCGAATGATAAATTAAAAATAGAGGAGTTCTCTACTGAAGAAGATAAAGAATTAGCTGAGAAATTTAACGTTGTAAGAATACCTACAATATTATTCTTGGATAATAATGAAAAAGAAATAATTAGATATACTGCCAGTCCAACAGGACCTGAATTAGCACCGTTTATTGAAACTTTACAATATTATTCGGGTGTTAATTCATATTATAGGGATGCTATTGGCTCAAGTTTGAAAAACATTGAAAAATCAACCATTAAACTTTTTGTTACACTATCATGTCCTTATTGTCCTGGGATAGTTCCCCTATTAAATTTGGTAGCACTTTTATCAAAAGGAAAGATAAAAGTGGAGATAATAGATATAAACATGAACCCTGATATAGCAATGAAATACAACGTTCAGGGTGTCCCTCACACACTCATAAATGAAAAAGATATAATATCAGGTATGGTAACACTTCAAGATATATTAGAAAAATTGACTAAAGGTAAGCGAGATTTTGGTGGAATGTATGCATGATAATAATGATTTAGGAGGTTTTAGTTAAGTTGTCTTCAGATGATCAATATAAAAACGTAATAAAACAAGAAATGGCAAAATTAAAAAAACCTGTCAAATTAAAAGTGTTCACTTCTAAAGGAATTGCCCAAGATGGGAGATTAATTCAAGCGTGTATGGATTGTGGTGAATTCATGAATTTATTGAGAATTTACGAAGAAAATTCTAATGGCATGTTGACAATAGAAGAATTATCGATCGATGAAAATCCAAAATTTGCTCAAGAATATGATATTCAACGAGTTCCCACCATTTTATTTATAGATAATGAAGGAAGGGAAATAATTAGGTATTTAGCTGCGCCTAGGGGACAAGAAATCCAACCTTTTGTCCAAGCTCTTTTTGCATTTGCAGGAGCACCGAATTATTACCAAGCAACGATTAAACAGAATATTGGAAGAATCAATCCTTCAACTATTAAGGTAATGATTACCAATACATGTCCTTATTGTCCACAAATGGTAAGTATCGCGAATCTATTTGCGATTGCAGGAAATGGGAAAATTAGAACAGTCATAGTTGACATCTCTGCAAATTTGGATATAGGACAATATTACGATGCTGCTGGAGTTCCATACACCATAGTAAATGATCAAAAAGCTATATCTGGATTGGTGGGTCCTGATGTAGTATTGAGATCTTTGATCGGAGGGAACATACGTGTTCAATATTGAATCGGGAATACCTGATCCTAATAAAATTTATGATGTCATAATATTAGGAGGAGGTCCAACAGCTCTTGGAGCTGCGATTTATGCTGCTAGATTTGCGCTCGATCTATTAGTTATTGGAAAGACATTTGGGGGATTAATTGCTTCTACTCATATTGTCGAAAATTATCCGGGTATCACATCGGTAAGTGGTCCGGAATTAATGGATATGTTTCGAGACCATATTAATTCCCTAAATATACCCTATATCACGGATGAAATAACTAGTATTGAAAAAGAAGAAAATTTTTTTGTATTAAAATCGTATTTCATGTCATTTAAAGCATATACAATTATAATCGCAACGGGTTCTGAAAGGAAGAAATTGAATGTTCCTGGTGAGGAGGAATTCACCGGAAGAGGTGTATCATATTGCGCCACATGTGACGGTATGTTTTTTAAAGATAAAAAATTAGCGGTCATCGGTGGAAGTGATTCTGCTGCAAAAGAAGCATTATTCCTTTCACAACACGCAAGCGAAGTGTATATTATTTACAGGGGGGATGATATACGTGCAGAACCGATTAACAAGAAACGCGTGAACGAGAATGATAAAATCAAGATAATTAACCATATTAACATTGTTGAAATAAAAGGAAATAAATCCGTTTCATCAGTAATTTTTGATAATGGGAATGAATTTGATGTTGATGGTGTGTTCATTGAAGTTGGCTCCATTCCTCAATCACAGATTGCAATCGATATAGGTGTAAAAGCCAATAAGAAAAAAGAAATTATAATTAATCGGAAATCTGAAACCAATATTCCAGGTATTTATGCCGCAGGGGATGTTGCTGACGCTCCTTTCAAGCAAGCAATCACGGGTGTTTCTGAAGGAGTTATTGCTGCTTATTCCGTATTTGACTATCTTAAACTAATTAAAAAAAAATAAAGTATAAAAATAAAACAATTCAATTTTAAAGATTTTAAAAAGTTTTTAAATTTATTTAATCAGACTTTATACTAATATCTTCTATATGATTTATTTTAAAATTTTCACTTCCTAAGGGGTGCCATTCACTACCATCCTCATTTATATATTTATTTATGTTTCCTTGACAAATTTTAGATCCGCATAGACATTTGAATGACCATCGGGGGTCCCAACTTCCTGGATTCTCATTATTATGAACTAAATTGTATCTTACGGTTAATTCTTCATCTTTAAAAACGGGTCGAATTGTAATTACTTCAAGGTTATCATTTATAATGCAATTAGGATCACAAGAATGATTTATATATCGAGCATCAGATTCGATTATCATCCAATTCCGATTATCTATTAAAATTGCGTAGCAGATTTCATTAATCGGAACCTGTTCCCATATAACAATATTACCCTTATATTTTTGGACAATAGTATCACTATCTAATTTAGTATTAGCAACCACGCATTTGCCATAAGAGCATTTTTGAACCCGTGTTAAGTTTTCCATATATCTCAACTTTTTATAATTATTTAAAAATTATCTTATGACTTTTTATTTATAAATTTTTGCCCGTTTATATTGGTTCTATTGAGGAACTACTCTAATTTTAGAAATAAAGCAATTTAAATAAGATATAAAGTTTAATCCCTCAAATTTTAAAAATTAATATTTCATCAAGATAAGTTATAATATAAAAAGCTATAGCATTAAAAAACCAAATTCACGATGAAAATAAATCAAATTTTGTAGAGAATTATGATATTGAATAATTAGCAATTTTTATTAGGATAAAATCGCGCCATCAAGAAAAAACTCTTTTATTTTTCATAAATTTTGAATTTTAATTTTGATTTTTTATTTATTTTACTAAATCGTTAAATAATTTTATAATCACTTTAAAAAAAAAAATTTATATTTATTAAACTCATGATTTAGCTTATGCCCAATGAAAAAAATGATTTAGCAATATTAATTTTAATTGGAGGAAAAAGTAATAGGTTAGGAACTGAAAAAGGAATCATCAAAATTTTAGGGAAACCCTTAATTTCATATCAAATTGAAACTTTGAAAAAACTTGATAACGAAGTTTTTCTTGTCGCTCACTCCGATGATCAAATTCACCATTACCGAAATCAAATGATCGTTCCAAAAGATGTATATTTTATTGTGGATGATAGGGAATTTTTCACTTATGAAAAAATTAATAAACCAATGTTGGGGGTATATTCTGGACTAAAGGAATTGGAGTTATTGGGATTTAAAAAAGCATTCATCTTATCCTGTGACATGCCCTTGATCAATATGAATGTCATTAAATTACTTATTTCAGAATCAATTAATCATGAATGTGTCATTCCTTGTTGGAATAATGGATTTTTAGAATATTTTTTCGCCATTTATCCCGTTAAAAAGGGATTTGAAAAAGCAAAAAAAATACTGACAACTAAAAACTATGGTTTGACAAATTTCGTGGATAAAAATTGGGATATTAGTTATGTATCAATTGAAGATACAATCCAACCTTTGGACAAGAATTTAGTCTCCTTTATTAACATTAACGGTCCTATTGATGTATATAAAGTCATTAATTTATTTCAAAATTCAAATAATATATTAGAATAGGATAAATCATGAATATACCTCTTCTTATTTTTATTTTTATTATTTTCATTATAATTTTAATCAGTTATGCAATTAAGGGAATAGATTTTGTAGCAATCTCTTTATTATCCTGTTTCATAGCAGCAGCAATAACAGGTTTTTTAGAAGGAAAAAGTATTGGAGTTTTTATTGGATATATTGAATTTGAAGCAATTATTGTAATTCTCTGCATGAGCATAATAACTAAAATAGCTCAAGATTCAAATATTTTAGAATATTTAGCGGTGAAATTATTCAAATGTTCGAAAGGAAACCGGACTTATTTTTTATTTCTTCTATGTATTATTACTACATTATTAGCGGCAATCATTAGTGATGTTGTTGTAGTCTTAATACTTGCTCCAGTAGTAATACGTATTTGTCGTTTCTTAAGAATAAGAGCAGGGACTTATCTTTTAGGAATGACAATTTGCATTAATATTGGATCAATTATCACGCCCTTTTCGAGTGGTGAAAATATTATAATTGCCACGGCCTTTAATTTGGACACGTTATATTTCATACAATATTATTGGGTTTTTTCATTTTTTCTTTTGTTTGTTACTATATTTGTAATTGACAGATTAATCCTTAGGAAAGAACCTGAAATTGATGAGAAGCAGAAGAGATACGTATTGGAATTAGTAGATGCAGATGTAATGATTAAAAATAAGAAGATGTTTTATTTTAATAGCATTGCAATTATCATTACTATAATACTCTTTGCAATTTTGCCTTTATTATATCTAACTGCCGCAGTTGCAGCTTTAGTGCTGGTTATTGTGAATAAAAAATATTCTAATAAATCTTTAAGCGATTTATTTAAAGATATGGAATGGGAAATTATTTTTTTCTTCATCTCACTATACGTTGTAATAGGGTGTTTATTAATTGCGGGGTTTAAAGAACTATTCGAAGGAATTCCATTTAATTTATTAAATCCATTTGTTTTATCTCTCATAATTTTAATCTTAGTAAGTTTAATTTCGGGATTTGTAGCAAATACTCCAACAGCATTAATCTTTATCCCTATTATACAAACCCTAATAGCCCCCATCAGTGCGGGTGGATTTGGATTTCCAGCAATACCTTTACTTTTTGCGTTTATTATTGGGATTAACCTTGGAGGAAATTTGATTCCTCAAGGTGCCGCATGTGATATGATGACCTTGAAGATTGCTCAAAATAATGCTGTTGAGAACTTGGGTTTTAAAAGACTCTTGAAGAATGGAGCGTCATTTGCTTTACTTCATATTGCATTATCTATAGGATTTCTTTTTATCATAACCATACTTTATACTTAGATATCATTACGTAAATGGATTTTTTCTATAAACTTAACTATAATCTTTTCATTTTTATTGGATATATAGCTCTAAAAGTCGTTCCTACCTCTTTTGATGATGTAAATTCAACTTTGCCATCTAAGAAAGTACTTAGTAATTTCATGCTATATGTCCCTAATCCTCTATTTCGTCCTTTGGTTGAAAAAGAACGTTGAAATATTTGTAATGAAATTTCAGGAGACATAATTCCCTTATTATTCACCCAAAATTCAATTTTATCTTTTATAACATTACATCCCACCGTAACCTCTCCATTTTCTTCAATTGCTTCTAATGAGTTGTTTAGCATATTTCTCATTACTCTTCGTAATACGATTTTATCAGATTCTATTTCTATATTGTCTGATTCAGGATCAATCTGAATTTTCTTGAATCGACCGAGAGGATGATTTACATAACTCCTAATGAGTTCTTCCAGAAAACCTAAGGATTTAAAAGATGATAATTCTAATTGTAATGAATTATTTTCTGCGGCGGTTAACATGCGTTGAAAATCAACTTCCCCTACTATACTTTCTATGAAAAAATCTAATTTATCTAAAGTTTCTTTTACATTTATTTGATCGGGATTATTTCGTAATAATTGAAGAATACCTGTTAAACTCGAAAGTGTATTGACCAAATCATGGAAAAAAATCTTTTCATAAATAGCTCGTCGTTTTTCATTACTGATATCTTGTATGGTAACAGCAGTAAATGTATCCCTGTTAATTTCAAGTGGTGCCGCCCACAAACGAAGATCATAGGAGATTTCGTTTGGCATGCAAGTTAATCTACAATCTTGTACAGAAGAAACACCTTTCTGACTTTTTAATACGACATTAACGGCTCCACAATAAGTACATGATTCAGAAGTACCACACCCGCCTTCTTCCTCGTCATGATGTATGCATCCTAAAATTTCACCAGGTCGTTTTCCTATAATTGGCGTGAGATCCTGTAAACCAGTAAATTCTAAAGCTCCTTTACTCATGTATACGACTTGCCTGTATTTATTGAGAATGAGAAATATTGCGGGAATTTTTGCCAAAAATTTATTCAGGATATCATTATCTTTGAATAAATTAACTTGTTTTTTCAATATCTCGTTAGACTCGCGTTCTGCGGGAGCATATTTTGTATTTTTTGATGAGAGCTCTATTTTAATCACCTAAGGGTAAGAATTTACTTATTATTAATAATTTTTGATAAAAACAGAAAAGTGTTAATCCAATTATATTAAAAAATTATCAATTTATATATCTCACTTTTTCATTACATAAGTAATTAAAATTTAGATTTAAAATATGGGATTATTAGGGAATTTATTCAGGTTATTTATCATTCACATAAAAAATTTCTAAATTTAAAAAAAAATAAAGTGAATTACTTTAATACAAATAATAAATCACTTTAGATCAAGTTCTTGACTGTTCTTCCATAGACCATGAATGTTGCAATAAGAAAATGCCATTATTGTTCCTGGTTTGTCTGTCTTGAACGTTATAGTCCCTTCAGGGTCACAATAAACTGTACTTGTATTTGGACCATTTACTGAAGAACCATGAGCATCAAAGTTTAATTTTCCGATGACATAAGGATATTTCTCATCATCTGGTAAAAATAACGCTTCTATCCATTCAATATGATGTTCAGTTGTATTGGGGTGTCCAATTTCTTTTCCAATTTGTAGCTTCACAGTGATTTTAGAACCCTTTTTACATTCTCCTATAATATCAATTACAGGAACATGTTTTTCCTTTTTCCAGTCCGCAGTTTGGAATAATTCATTCATTTCTAACATATTTTAATTTTACCTCTTTTTTAGAAAAATTTGTTTTATAGACTTGAAATTTGGTTAATAAATCTTTTTCCTATGAATATTAGGCTAAATTCATTTTTTTTTTAAAAAACAATAAAATAAGTTTATTGCCAAGCAGAATGGTTCATTATTGCATCGTATGGACAAATATCTTGGCATGCCATACAATCAATACAATCTCCTATATTGTTTGCGTTTACGATTCCATCAACTATGTCAAACACTTCTACTGGACAAATTTCCACACAATCCTCTGCTCCTCGACATAAATCGAGATTTATTTCTACCCAATGATCAAGTTCTTCCCATTTTTTAATATTATCCATTTTTGTTACTATATTTTTTACATTTTTAGGATTTCTTTTAAGATTTTTATTCTATTTGATTGATCAAGTCTATCTTTTATCGGATTCAGATTTCCATAGAGTCCATCATGGTAAACTGGTTTTTTAACCCTATAAAAAATCCCTAAAGGTAATTTATCTCGTTTTTTAGCTAACATCATTGCTTTATCATAATCATCAGACTCATTTTCAATGATTTCAGTATTTTCATTGTAAAATTTCCATGTATTGTTATATGCAACTGCGGGTTGAAGAATTTCTATAAATGAAAAGCCTTCATGCTCTATTGCTTTAACCATTAAATCAACCAGATGTTCTCGCTTACCGGGAAATCCTCTCGCAACGAAAGTTGCTCCCGCTTCTAATATTAATGATAGTGCATTTAATGGTTCTTCAACACTTCCATTGGGTGTTGATGGGCCTTTCCAACCTTTTTCACTGAGAGGAGTAAATTGTCCCGTAGTTAACGCATAAACTCCATTGTTATGGAGAATAAGAGTCATGTCGGAATTTCTTTTAGCTGCAAAAATTGTATGTGAGATACCCTCACCCATAGCATTTCCATCTCCAGAAAAAGTCACTACCTTCAATTCAGGATTAGCAATCTTCATTCCTTGAACTGTAGCGATATCTCTTCCATGAAGAGAATATAATCCACTCATATTTAAATAATCAAATATTTTGGCATGACATCCAATGCCTGCGGAAATAACAATTTGTTCTCTTTTAATCCCTTTTTCCTCTAACTTAAGAACGGCTTCCTTAAATGACCTAAGAATGCCAAAATTTCCACAACCAGGACACCAGGTATTTTCTGCATAAGTTCCTAAATCTTCCATTTCAAATTGCCTCCTTAATTTTTTTCGATAGACTTATTGGATCAAAGGGACGTCCATCAAATTTATTAATCAACATTTTTGCTTCAATATTGGCTTTTTCTTTAAGATAATTAGTAAATTGACCTTCAACACTCATTTCGATTGTGATAGGCTTATCATCTTTAAATTTTTCTAACGCCCATATTGGGAATGGCCTAAGATATATCGGTTGGACGATTGTTGCCTCAATTTTTCCATATTTTACTGCTTCTAATGTGCTTAATGTAGTTGACCCATAAGTGAAGATAAGAGGTCCACTATTACCATAAATATTGATCGTATTTTTCTTTTTTAAATTCTCAATAAGAGCATTTTCTTTTCTTTTTCTTTTTTGATGCATTTTATTTACTAAATTTGGATCTTCAGTTGTAATCCCAAATTCATCATGTTCATAACTGGTCCATTTTATTATTTCCCTTGATGGTGGATATAAGAGAGGAGATACCCCATCATTTGTATCGAGATATCTTTTATAATTTCCACCGTCATGCATTTTGGGTTCGGCCCAAATTGATTTTTCTAAGTTTAACTCGACAGTCATGCTACTTTCAGATAAATGCTTTTCTGTTAACAAAATTCCAGGAGTTTGGAATTTATATACGAGATCCAGAATTTCTGAAGTTAAGTAAAAAGCTTCAGAAACGGAACTGGGTGAGGCTACAATTCTAGGAAATTCACCATGACCTGTATTTAATGCAAAATGTAAATCCCCTTGTTCCGTGTATGTTGGAACGCCTGTAGCAGGACCAGGTCTCATGGAATAAACACATAATAATGGTGCTTCACTCATGCCCGCCAAGGAAAAACCCTCAACCATCAGAGCAAAACCTCCACCACTAGTTCCTACCATGGCTTTAGCTCCAGTAAAAGAAGACCCAATAGCCATATTAATCACGGCTATTTCATTTTCTGGATGGACTACCGCTAAACCAAACTTTTCGGCATTCTTAGCA
>CAZRIR010000054.1:0-2551 GCA_964600195.1 uncultured archaeon
GCAAAGCAGATCTATCAGCAGAGTCCATTTTATCAAATTCATCTATGGCGGCAACCCCTCCATTAGCCAAAACTACAGCACCAGCTTCTAAATTCATCTGGCCAGTGTCAGTATCCTTAATAACTGCCGCTGTTAATCCCACGGCAGTAGAGCCTTTTCCAGAAGTATATAATCCTCTGGGTGATTTTTCAACAGCAGATTTAAGTACTTCACTATTGTGAGTTATAATATTACTATTTGCTATAATAAAATGCTCATCTTCAGTACCAATATCATAAACGTATCCAAATTCCTTAATTGTATTAATTTTTATAACTTTATCCCATAAAACGTCGGAATGTGTAATTTTTTTTAGCCACGATAATTCAATGCTTATAGGTTTTTTCATTTTTTGATATAAACTTTCAAACTTGTTTACTAATTTATCAAGATATTGTCTACCACATCGTTGTCTCTGAGTTTTACCTCGGAGTTCTGCTAAAAAAGTTCTGTCCTCAGTATCTCTAATATTTTTCAATTCAAGATCTTCGGTAATTCTTTTCAAGATACTACCAAAATTAGGAATAATATCTTTTTTTTGATATCTTGATTTCTGTTTGGCAAGAGTTACCACATTTTGTAATCGTTCTTGTTTTTCAAAAGATATGAATCCTATATGTTGATGAAATTTAATTACATCCTCACCGGTTAGAATCATTTTACAATAGACATTTCCTTTATATTCTCCAGACTTAATAGTTTTTGTACCAATTGTACAAAAAATTCCAAAAGTACCAAGCAAATCAGCAATATTATATGCTAATTTTTTACTTGCGGTAAGTGCTTCAATATAAAGTGATTCTTTTTCAACAATTCCATCACCCGAGAAATAAGCAGAAATTAAACCACGACGAAAATCTTGAGGCGTAAATAAAAATTCATCATTAACCTTTTTTTTATTTGCATATGTTCCAAATTTTTCTTTAAACCAAAAAGCCAAACTAGAATTATGGATCTGAACGCTATAATCATATTCATAATATGATACTTTTCCAAATATCTTTAATATATTATTTTTTATGATATTTGCTATTTTTTCATTTTTGTTAGTTATTCTGATGGAGTTTTGTAAAATATCCCCTTCTGCTAAATATATTCCAATTAATTCTCCGAAGTTACGATTTAAAGATATATATCTTGGAATCCATGACTTGTCTGTTTTTCTTCTTATCCATTCATCATCTGGAATTGATGATGGATTATTTTTATATAAAAGAACTGTAGATTGTGCGATATTTGAGTTTCTACTTGCATCCCTAGAACTTAATTTACCAATCTCATATAATGATAACTGTTCTTTGATTTTTTTGGAATTGACCAGCTCGTCCGGATTAAAAAATAAGCTAATATCAATGAAATCCGTAGTATGATCAAAATTTAGTGACCTTGCTATGGGTAAGTATAACTTATTTTCCCTGTACATTTTATATAAAATCTCATCGTTTATTACTGTTAGTTTACCATCAATTAATGTGCTAAATGAATGATCAGGAGTACATGTAATAGAACGTCCAGATTCTGTCTCCATTTTTATGAGATATTTTGTTTTATGTCTACTTACTTCTTTAATTATTGATTTATTTGTCCTTAATTTATCAATATTTAGAGAAGCAGTATACATTAAGGTTTTATCTGTCAATCTTAATATTTCTGAATCTCCTTTCAATTTGATTTCTTCAGGATGTTCATCAATCAACTTATCTACAAATTTTCCTATTTCTTTAACTTGCCATTGTACTCTTTTTGGAGTGTTAATGCCTACATAAATTTTTTCCGTTTTGTAAACACTTTTTCCCGTCCCAGGATCACCTACAAATAGAACGTGGATATCTCCCCGTTTATAACCTCCTCCTGGCTTTTTCTTTCTCGTACCAGCAAAAAGACTCAATGAACACGCCATTTTAAGATCATCTCTTCCATAAATAGTTGGCGCAATTGAGCGAGCAATCTTTTTCTGAATCATGAATTCTTTCGAGAGTTTTTCGATTTGTTCTCTATCTTCTTTTGAAAGTTCGTTATCATCCTCAGTTTTATCTTCCGGATCGATATAATTAACTTCAATGAAGGATTTAAAAAGGTTTGAATTATGATTTTTAATTGATTGTGCCATTACTGATTTAAACATGCCCATTACTTTAACTCGATCTCCTGGTTTAACAGAATCAACTAGATCATCATAAGTTAAAATTGCTTGAACGGATCGAGGGATTCTCCCTGCCGGCAAGTCTTCCGGAACTTCTTGGATCATAATACTTTGCCAATCGATAAAAGTGGATTTTTTAGTTATGAGACGGAAATCGGATTGGGCTTTAGCTTTACATCTCTTATTTGTACAGAAGCGAGGCCAATTTATCTGGGGAGATAGTTGAATAATTTCAAAAGTCGCACCACATAAATTGCATTCAAATTCTGCTTTTATTAATTTTGGTCTCACAGTTGAACTTCTAATAGTGATACCATTGAACCAAACCAATTTATCAATATGTTTTGCTCTTAATCCTCTTATAGGAAC
>CAZRIR010000054.1:2651-9704 GCA_964600195.1 uncultured archaeon
TTATTATTTTCGATAATTTTAAAATTCTAAATATCAATGGATAGATTATTATTGATTTAATAACCTACTTAAAAAGTCCCCGGAGAAATTTGAAAAAAACAAGGAGACTATTGATTTTGTAAATTCAGAATCGTTAAAAAAAATTCCTGACTAATCATCCATGCTTTCTTGAAATTCATTTAATACTTTACATAGGATAGGATCTTGGCTCATCTCACATCTGATTTTTAATAAAGCGATAATCCTTTTCTTAATTTTATTATCTTTATATTTCGCAGTTCTACTCAATATTGTTGCAATAGAGCGTTGAGTTTCTAAGGTCCCTTGATCGGATAAATTTTGCAATAATTTTGATAATATTGCTTCAAGACCGATTTTATTGATGATCTTAACAACCGCACTTATTGAATTTATCCTTACATTCTCGGAAGGGTCTCCGAGAAGCAATGTAATTTTATCAAATATATCATCAATTTGATCTACAAAAAGAATTAATAAATCTGCTACGGCTCCTCTCACATTCGGATCTTTGCTTGAAAAATTTTCCGATATTTTTGAAAATGGCAATTGTGAAGAATTTATGCCACTTATTTCAGAGAGGATTTTCATGGCTGATCTTCTTACCCATCCTTCTTCATCTCCCAATAAAGAAACCAATTTCTCAATTAAGAAATCCTTCTCTTCAACATTTTCAACAATATTTCCTAAACTTGAAACTGCCGCCTCTCGGACATTCCATTCATCATCTTTCAAGGCTTTTTCTAATAAAAGATTCATAATTTTGTTAGGATCCTCAATTCCAATAAATCCAAGTATTTTTGTTCCTGATTCACGAATTAATGGTTCTGGATCATCTAAAAAGCGGGAGATCTGGGATAGAGGGATGATATCAGGTGTTTTTTTTGCGATTTCGAAAATTGATTTTGATAAAGCAATTTTAATAGAAAGTTCCTGATCATTCATGAATTTAAATATTCCATCCATGACAGGTTCTAAGGCCATTGGATTTTTTTTAGCTATATTCTGAATGAGTTTATTTGTTTCCTTTTTAACTTTATCAGATGATTCTTCTTTAATGAGAGAAATTATTGGCTTAAGTTTTATATTTTCTGAAAAATCTTCAACTAAACCATCTAAGGAAGATACAGCATTAAAAACGATTTCTTCATTGTCAGAATGGGAATATTTGAGTAATTTTGAAATAACTTTTTTTGGATCTTTCTTTGCGATTTCGATTAAGGTACTTGCAATAATTCCTTTAGTGATAAATTTTGACTTATCTGGTATTGCAATTAGATTCATTAGAACTAATTTGGGGTCCTCAGAATATTTATCAATAAGTATTTTTGAGATATTCATTCTCAATTGTTCGTTATCATCCTTAATAAACGACAATAAGGTGGAAATAATTCTCTTAGGATCTTTGTTCCATAATTTTCCAAGAAGTTTCAAGATGCTACTTAAGATATTATTGTTATTTGGATCTATACGTTTTACAACATCATCTATATTTAGGGAGATAGGATCATCAATAAAATATTTTTCAAGGACTAAAATAGAGGAATTTCTTACATTCTCATCTGGATCCGTCAATCCATCAAGAAATGGTATAATTGGAATGTATAATTCTTTAAGATTCTGTAATTTTGTGAAAAAATCAAAAACTGCGGCTCTAACTGAACTAGAAGGGTCTTTTATTAAAGGATTTATATTTGAAATGAGTTCAGTATCCACTTCATCTATATTAATATTTTTAAGGTTTTTGATTGCAGCAGTTCTAACTAATTTATTTGGATGATTCAATTTGGCAAATAGTACTTTAAATGGAATGTTAATTGAAGTATTTGCTAATAAGTTTAAAACTTCAGCTTGTATTTTATTGTCAGGGTCGTTTATGTATTGCTGAATATTAAGATCTGTAATCAATTCATTGTTTTTTTCTGCAATTTTTGAGATTAATTGAAGGGCAATTTGTCTAATTCTCCATTCTGGATCATCAATAAGAGTTTTTATGATATTTAAAGGAACAATTTGCAATAAATTTGAATTTGAGTTTAATAAAGTCATGGCTACAGGAAAAGACTTATTATAATTAGGTGATTGTAAAGCTTCTATAATCCAAGGCATCATAATTTCAGGAACATCCTTTACTAAATGATGGAGTATATATGAACAGGTATTTCTGGATCTTTGGTTATAATCACTGAGACCATCAAAAAGATTATTAATGAACGCCTTATTTTTTAATACCGATTCATTCTTTAAGGGAATTCTTTCAAACATTAATTTAAGAGTACTTTCTGCATGATCACTTATGGTTTGATTTTTACTTTTAACGAAATTAAATAGAGGACTCGGATCAAATTTTTGTCCACATTCAGTAATTTTTGAATATTGAATATTTATGTTAAATTTCGCATTTCTTTTAAAAAAGAAGTATGTTGTAAAAATAATCAAAACAAATTCTTCAATAGCAGCAGCAAAAGCATAAGTCCGATAGGTTGGAACAACATTACTAGTAACAATCCAGGAATTGAGAGAGGGTGCTAATTTATCGATATTAACCAAAAGAAAATTTACGAATACATTTACTGCAATTGCTGTCATCAGCCACGCTGCAAAATATATTTGAATTGATCTAAATTTTATTTGGCGGCTCCAATACCTCGTGAAATATCCAACTAATCCAAATGCAAGAGTTACAAAAACAAAAACGGATGACATTGTTGAAAAGCCCATTTTACCCGAAATAAAGAATGCTATAGTTTGAATCATAGAGATCCAAGCCCATACATAAACAACGAGCATTAATGCCATTAAAATATAAGACCCCGGATCGTTTAGAAATTGCTCGAATGATCGTTTTTTATCTTCAAATCCTAAAAATGCAATTCGTTTGATTTCAGGAATATGATAATAACAATTTGAAATCCCCGCAATATAGCCCTTTGAACCATAAAATGTAAGTATGAGCAAAGGATAAGCAATATTAAATGTGATCCATATCATTAAAAATGGAATTCCTGCTAAACCTAACAATATTGGAGGTATAATAAACACCCCAAAATAAAAAATAAAAGCTAAAATTATGGAAATGATTTTATTATCAAATCTGTTTATAAAATACTTTCCTATAATTCTTTGGAATGGTGTCAATCCTTCATCTCTTTCTTTATTGAGCGCAATGTATAAGAAATCAAAGAGGGGATAGAGTGAAACAAAAATTAAGCAAAAGAACAAAGGAAACAACAATGCAATTGGTTGGATCGTAGTATTATTTGTGGGATCTAACGCAATGGCGGAAATGATAGCCATGCTCATTACCACCATAACGGATATCCCAAAGATAATTCCATATATGATACAATTTATGAAATTTTTCAGAGTAAATTCTCCTTTTTTCACTAATGCGACTTGCTTATAAATAAGTATGAATCCAACAACAGAAAGAACAATAAACAATATAATTAGAATGATTTCCATCAATTTTTGCTTCACTATGGTAATTTATTTTATTGCCATATTAATATTATAATTATTTCTCTTATTATGCTTTGTTTAGAATATAATGATAATTTATTTTTATAATTCTGGTGTTTTGAAAATTTGATAAATAATGAAGGAAATATTATGGATTCAATCAAACGAATAAATTTTAGGTTTCTCAACCAAGAATTACCATTGGTTTGTATAAAAAATTATAATGGTTTTTCATTATTGGATGAAAATTTTGGTCCTTTTGAAAAGGGGAAAGAATATAGGTTAAATTTATTTAAAGCAATCCCTTTTATCGAGAATGAGATATTGAAAGTCAGCGATGAGGAAAAATGCGACAATAATATCGTGCAAAGACATGCCATCGCAGAAAGGGACAATCAAAAACTCGTTAGACAAGAAACCTCATATTTTCTTGATAAAATAAGAGAATTTAGAAGATTTATTGAAATAGACATTCGAAAAGGGTTAAGACCTCATTTAAATAAGGATAAATATAATTCCTATATAATGAGTATTTTAGATAATAGATTATTAAAATTATTAAAATTGACAAAAACAGAATTATCTATTGATGATGAGCGAAGGTTAACTTTTTCAGAACAAGTTTTGTTTGATAAAATTTATATGCTTGTTAAAGGATGGAGGGATTTTTATCTAATTTGAGTTAAATTTATTCCAATTGTTTTAATTATTTGAAATAAAAAAAATTATTCTTTTAATAAAAGATAATCTTTCCTAGCAGTGGCATAATCCTCGGCGGATATATTTCCATCCAAGAAATCTTTCTCCTTTACTTGCATTATCTTTCTTTTTTTCGCCAGTTCTTTTTTTCTTTCTGCCTTTGCGAAATTATCTTCTATATTATTTGCTAAATTTAAAATGGTTTTATTTCGATTGTTTTTTAAGTTCTCCAGATATATTTTAATCGGTTTAGCCATCTTAACTTTTTTTTTTGAAATTTCTTCGATTCTTGTCAATGCTAAGATTATATCTTCTTCATTTTCACCTTCTAGAACGCTAATTAGGCGAGGAATGGCAACCTCACTCATCACTTCTTCAAGATAAGTCTCAACTTGTCTTTTCACGTCTCCATATTGATCTAATTGATTAGATCGAATATATTCAATAAATAGAAGGGGTAGTTCTGTGGGCCAATTTTTCATTTTTTCTTTGTCAATTAATTGTATGACTCCCCCATCTTTCTTGTGAAATATCTTCATATCCAATCTCCTGTTGATAATTTTTCAGGCAAATAATTATCGGTTAAAAATTTAAAACCATGTGAAGCAAATGCTTGAATTTCTGCTTTAACTTTTTGTTTTAAAGCGAGTTTCAGGTCTTCTTCCCAATTTTTATTCTTTTTCACAAAATCTTCACTTAATAAATCTTTTGTGCGTTTTTCATCCTGTTTATTCATTTTAATTCTGACTTCTTGGGGAATCTTATATTTATCCAAGTCCCTTGTTAATACTCCAAGAAGTTTTATATTAGGTGTTGCTAAAAAAGGTGATTCATAACTTAGTCTTTTAGAACCTCTTAAATATACGGAATGTATGTAATGTCCATAAGGATCGCTATCAACTAAACTAAATACGGGGAGGTTTAATTCTTTACTTAAGCGTTTCAAAAACATTCGCACGGCAACGTTTCCTACCCCTTGAGCTGTTAAAAGAATACAAGGGTATCTCTTCCAGAATCTTGCTTCTGCTAGCCGCATCATTGCAGCATCTTTTTCTATAACTAAAATAAATTCAGCATCAGATTCTATAATTTCAATATTATCCAACATAGGAGAGATGGTCCACCCCCCACTTCCTAATCCTTCCAAATTAATGATATCATTTTTATCACGAATTCTTAATCTTCCCACGCAAGAACCTTTTGGAGCGGCAACGATATGAGTTGCATTTCTAGTTGTATATAACATTGTAGCAACATCTTCAATGCTTTTATCACTAGATTTCTGTTCTCCAAAGAGATTAACATCTGTATAAAATACTTCCCTTTTAGTAGCATGAATATCTTCAGTTAATAATTCATTTACAACTTCAAGAACTCTAATAAGTCTAGTAATATCTGCAACACTTGTGAGGGAATGGAATTGTTTTTCCATAATTTGTCTTCCAAGTAATAATAAATCATTTTCTTCGTCCCAAATTATATTCGAGCTTGATCTAGAAGGTAATTCAACAGTAGGTCTTCCAGTTTGATAAATTTTTTCTATTACTCTGTCTGTTAAATCATATAAGCGAGCTAATGTCTCACTCTTATTTAAATCGTCAATTTTTATGGTATCTTCGGGTAAAGTTATTTTTTTTTGTTCATGGGCTTGTTCAATGTAGGTTTTTAAGAGATCTTTTGCGGCTTTTAAATCATAATTTATATTTTTTTCTTTTTTAGTCATATTATTATTTCCTCATCTATTTATTTTAATTTCCAGTGTTTTTTCCCCATTTTCACATCCATTAATATCTGACCTTTTCTTTCCAATTCCTTTAACTTTACTTGCAAGAAACGGGCATCCATCATATCTTTTATCTTCATTTTAAAAATAAGGTCTTTTATATTCAACCATTCTTTAGATAAAGCATCCAATATTTTTTCTGTTGTTATTAAAGGTAATTGTGTTTGAACTGATTTTTTTGGTTTTGCTGGTTTGGATGCAACTTTTTTAGGAGATTTGGTTTCTTTTTTTGCTTTTTCAACAACTTTTTTATCCACTTTAATTGTTTCAGGAACAGGAGGTTTAGGTTTTTTTGGAGGTGCCTCAACTTTTTTAATATCTTCTATTGTTGATGATACTGATGTAGAAGGAGATGTGAGTGAAATCTCTGACTCCATTAAATCTGAAATAAAACCCCCGGGTTCAGAAATTTGAATTTCCCTCTTAGATTCAATTTTTTTTATATCAGCTGCTTCAATAGCAGGCGTTATCTCAGGTTTGGTTATTGCAGGTGGTGCCTTTTTACCTATTGCTTCCTTCATTAATTTTTCTAATTCTTCTTGTTTAACGCTTTCCTTATATTTTCCCCCTTGAGATGCAATATTATACAAGCTCTTAGTGAATTTTGGTATATATTTTTCAATAAGATTTGCCCTTTTTTGACTTTGGTGAAAAGATGCTTTCCTATTCAAATATATGCGTAATTTTCTTCCGATCGCTTCCAAGCAATACTTGATCTCTTTTTCAAGATCATCGTCTTCAGCAAGTGCATTTTTGGATTGTGATTTAAACATTAAATGAACAAAAGGACCAGAAACATTGACTAAAACTTTTATAGGCCCTTTAGGTAAATTATTATCATAAACTTCAAGCTTATAATTCTTCCAATTAACAGATTGAACTGCTTTTGTTATTGCACAATCTGCACTATCTCTTAATTTAGGTGTTCTGTTTACGAATCTTGATAGAACATCCCTAGAGCGCTTGGGTACTTCTATTTTATTTGAATATGCTAAGACGGCTTCAACAACATAAGCTAATCCTTTCCCACTTGTAGGATCTCTTGTTTCTGCGGCAATAAAATCATCATCTCTTGAAAAATTTTCTATGAA
>CAZRIR010000055.1:0-9650 GCA_964600195.1 uncultured archaeon
TTTTAATGGATAGAGTAATGCATGCAATTGGAGTTCATGGAAAAACCATCATTCCCATGATATTAGGATTTGGGTGTAACGTTCCAGCGTGCGCGGGATGTAGAATCATGGAAACAGAAAGAGAAAAAAAAATCTCAATTGCGTTAACCTCAGCCGTTCCTTGTGCTGCAGCAATGACGGTTGTAATGGGATTAGTAGGCCGTTATTTAGGTCTCGGATGGGTTGTACTATTATTCATAATAAATTTCACGGTTATTTTGATAATAGGAAGAATTTTAAATAAGGTCATGCCTGGACAATGCACTGAATTAATTATGGAAATGCACGAATATAGAGTTCCAAACTATAAAGTTATCTTCAAACAGACATGGATTAGATCAAGAGAATTCATTTATAGAGCTTTACCAATTATTATTATTCTAGGAATTCTTTTGGAACTATTACTGATATTTAATGTTTTAGATCCACTTAACTTTATTCTCTATCCAATTACCGTATTTTGGTTAGGTCTTCCATCAATTGCTGGAATCTTTCTTATATATGGAATACTGCGTAAAGAGTTAACGCTTGTTTTATTGGGTATTTTTGCTGAAAGTCAAGGTTTATATGTAGTGCAATTGTTAACTGGACCTCAGATGTTAGTTTTTAGTTTAGTTACCATGTTATATGTACCTTGTTTTGCGACAATTATCATTATTGCTCGACAAACAACTTGGAAATATGCCTTGCAAATATCGATATTAGAGATTTTCTTAGCCCTTCTTATAGGTGGCATTATAAACTGGGTCTTTTTCCTAGTTCCGATTCTTTAAATTCTTCTTTCTTTTAAAATGAAATCTACTACATTTATATTCTTTTTTATATAATCTTAATCATTACCATTCATTTTTTTTAAAGAAAAAAAAAATGCGCGTAAAAATTACAACACCTTGCAGAATCCATTTATCCCTCATCGATGAAAATGGATATACAGGAAGAATAGATGGTGGAATTGGGTTGATGCTGGATCAACCAAATGTAGTATTTGAAGCATCCAATTCTGCCGACGAATTTCAGATTGAATGCGACCATTATTATAGAGAATCTATAGAAATTATAAACGAAAAAGCCTCTAAAATTTTTAAAGAATTTAATATAAACAATAAGAATTTTCACTTCAATCTTGAGAAATATTATCCGAGTCATGTAGGTTTGGGATCCAAAACCCAACTTAGTCTTGCTATTGCGACTGCGATTGCTAAATTAAAGAATATTGATATATCCACGCAACAACTTACAAAATTGGTTGAAAGGGGTGGAACTTCAGGAATTGGTTGGAGAGGTTTTGAAACTGGTGGATTCATCCTAGATGCGGGTCATGATTTTGGAAAAGGAAAGGAAAAGGAAACGTATTTGCCATCAAGCGCTTGCAGTCAAGTCAATCCCGCGTTAACTATATTTAGATATCCCATACCTGAACATTGGCGCTTTGTTATTGTTATTCCCAACGTGAAAAAGGGGGCTTATGGTGATGAGGAAATCTCCATATTTCAAAAATTTGCCCCCATTCCAAGAAATGAGGTGAATGAAGTATCCCACCAGATTTTAATGAAAGTTATTCCGGGACTTTTAAAGCAAGATCTTTTAGCATTTGGTGAAGGCCTAAAAAGAATTCAAAATATTGGTTTTAAGAAGATTGAAATCAATTTACAGGATGAAATAGTAAAAAACTTAATACAATGTTTTGAAGAATATGGTGTGAAAGCTTATGCCATGTCATCTTTTGGTCCTAGCGTGATTGGAATTACTGAAAATGATGCTGAAGCAGAAAAATTAAAAAATGCTGTACAAGAGTTCCTTAAACCAGATGGAGAGCATGTATATATAAGTAAACCTAACAATACTGGAGCTAAAATTGAAATAATTGAATGTGATTAAATGTCCAAAGAAAAAATCTTTTTTTCCCCTGATTTGAGCAAGAGAGAAAGAGCTTGCTTTGAAACAGGTATTAAATTAGGGGCTTTATATCACATATTATGTGGAATTCCAATACGCTCTGAGGAAAGTATTATTAAAGCAATAGAGCGTGGATTTGAAGCCGCAATCTCTTGCCAGCCGTATGTAAAATCTATAAAACTTAACTTAAACCGACAAGAACTTAAAGGAAATAAAACTACTCCTTTTGATTACGATGAAGTTACAGGAAGAATTATTCGAGCAGAACTCATTTTAAACTATGATGATATTGAAATATTAGCAAAAATTGATTGGATTGAAGAAATGGGTTATCCATTGATGTATATTGAAAAAATTAAGTAGTTTTATTATATGATATGGATGAACTTAACGTTTTTAATTTAATCATCAATTAAAAACTTTATATGTTTTAAAATCACATCAATAACTTCCAAGGCGTTTTTATTTTTACCGAATCTCCGAATGGCTTCTATGTTTTCTGTTATTTTAGAATATATCATATTTATCAGGGATAAATCATTATTTGCCTTTGCTATTTGCAAGCGAGTTGCCAATATAACTGATTCTAATGCCAAACTTTCTGCTCTATTATATAATTTATAAGATTCTCTGAATTTTTTAGCAGCAATAACATATAATTTGAATTCAGTAGATTCTGATGCTCCATATTTATCCTCTTTAAGAATTTGATTTTCAGAAGCAATAATACAAGTTAAAACAGCCCAAGCATCATTTAAAAAAGGAATTGAAATCATAGAATTAAGTTTTTTCTCTGTAAAAGGATTTTCAATTTCTAAATTGCTATAAACATTTTTTGGAAAAAAAATTGAGGCTTTTGGGCTTTTTAAAGCAGCTAAAGCATAAAGATTTACATTATCTACAAAATTTAGGATAATGATTCCTGTTGATTTTAAATTACCGAAAGTTTTTGTGTTTGAAAATGTATTTATTTGAATGAGGTTATTTTCAATTAATCTCATGCCCATGCAAGATGTATTTGGATCGTTTTCTCCTTTGCGTGAAAATGTAGTTGCTAATATTTCATATAAATTGTTTTTTTTTAATCCAAAATTTTGTGGATTGAAATTCATTAACATCATTCTTTTTTATTTTAGAATTGAATATACTTTCATTTTTAAAATTAATCTTTAATTGAAAAAGTTAAATCTTAGACACGACATATTGAAATTTGCCCCCATCAATCACCCACGAATGGAGAAAGGAATTCTTAACCTTATTTTCCCATAAATCTTCTATATGTGAAATTCCGTTATATAAATCCACGAGAAGGCTTAGGTCTGTAGGGAGTTGCTCATGAGAAGGGTAAATTGCAGTTAAACCAGCATTATTTTGTAAATCTATTAATTTTTGGAGGCTTGATATGTTTCTTGAAAGATTCTTCCTTTTCGGTAAAAAAATCGCACCAAAATGTGCAGTGTCTCCCGTAAAAAGCTCTCCCTTATTTGTGAGGATGCAGATTGAACCGTTAGAATGACCCGGGGTATGAATGATCTTGATATTAAGGTCTCCTAAGTTGAATTGATCGTTATCTTTAAGAGGTTCGACTATTGGAGCAGGAGGAATAAAAAAAGAGACATCATGAAGACTATTTACTATTTTTTTGGAGGAATCTTTTAATATTGTTAGATTTAAGGGCTTAGATATCAAATTAACTTCTTGTTCATGGATATGAACCTTCTCGAATTCATAATTCCCTCCAACATGATCCCAATGACCATGGGTATTAATAACTAAAAGTTTTTTATTCCTTATATATGGCTCAATAATAGTTCGAATGGAAAATAAACCGCATCCCGTATCGATTAAAAGAGCAGTGTGGGATCCGATCAATAAAAAAAAGTTGGTATATTCCGTGAGAAATCTAGGATCTACTTCAGATAATTTTTCACGGATGCAGAGGAGATGATCGTTGAGTTCAATCAGTTCAAACCAATCATTTTCTTTATTCATAATGAGATTAAGTAGAAGCTGTAATTAAAACTTTTAGAGAGAAAAATTAGTAACCTTTGGACGATAATATCTTTCAGGATAAATTAAACCCATTAGAGGAGGACTGCTATTATAAACTTCCTTAATTTCAATAATACCAAATTTTATGCCCCTTGATTTCTTAAATCCAATAAAATTTCCATTGATCATTTGATTTGCCAAATCAAAATTAGCAGCATAAACCGCGACAATGGTGTCGAGAGGTATTTTTTCCAAATCCTTTTTTAAAGCTGAACCTAAAGGAAAAATCAACCGGTTATGATCTACGGCAGTTATTTGCAAACAAGGAATAATTATGGGATATCCATCAGAAGGATCGATATAAGAAATAAATTTGGGATTTATTGGTCCTTTAAATAATTTGTACCCAATCACGTTCAAGCGTTTTTCTTCAAGACCCGTTTTTAATCCTCCTTTTCCTATTAAATTTTTAATGATTCCCTTGGCTATTCCCATTATCGGTAATGGTCTTAAGGAAGTTGTTGTTATGATTTTTTCATAATATGCTTTATATATTCTCACGTAGGTCATGTACCGCATTAATTCTAATTTATTGAAGTATTCTAAATCCTTTCCCTCCGTGCTTGTATGTTGAAACTCGCATTTTACTTGAAGGAATTTAAAGGGCATTGAAATGTTCATGTATAGAATCGCTTGTTTAGGATTTTCCATTACTATTTTTTTGCTTAAACCTTCCGTGAATTGACCCCAGACGATTTGATCCCTTGATATAGCACGATTATATGTAATGAGCGTTAAATGAGGCCATCCTCTATCATCTATCGTTGCTATAAATGACAATTTTAATTCTGCCGCGGTAAAATCAATACATTCCTTGGTTAATTCCTTAGACCACGTGACATTTTCATTTTTATTCATTATGAGTTAGCTATCTATTTTTTTTCTATATAATATATATTTAGCAAGTTGATAAATTTGAATTATTGTTTTTATTAGTAGAATCCTTAGCATCTATATTTTTTGTCAGTCCTGACCATTTTACATTCTTAACTCCAGTAGATCGTGCAATATGAAACAAATGCTCTATTTCTTGTTTCAATAATAAGGCTTCATTTCTTAAAATCCAATCAATATTAAGTCTTTCATATTTAGCCCCGCAAAGATTGTTGAATGCCAGCAAATCCCATCTTTCAGGATAATTATCTAATTTATTTACAATAAATTCTCCGATACCTTTAATGTTATCTTCAGATGCGGTGAATTTTGGTATTATTGGTGTCCTGATCCATAATTTTTTCTTCTTTTCATTCAATTTATTTGAAAGCCATATAGCATTCTCTAAAATCTTCTCGTTTGATACTCCTGTCCAAGATTTATGTTTTTGAGGATCCATCTCTTTGATGTCCAAAAGAACTAAATCGATATAGGGTAATAGTTTCTCATAAATTTCTTGAGACGAGATCCCACATGTGTCTAGTGCTGTTGATACATTGTTTTCTTTGCAAATTTTTAGAAAATCTAATAAAAAATTATGTTGTAGGGTAGGCTCACCACCTGAAACGGTTATTCCACCATCGGATTTGAAAAAGTATGCTTTATCTTTTAATACTTCATGTATTAAATCCTCTATATTCCACCTTTTCCCTAACATTACAAGTGCTGTAGATGGGCATTCTTTGGCACAATTTCCACAGTTCACGCATTTTTTTCTATCTATGTGTAAACCATCTTCCTCAAAACATAGCACGTTAGTTTGACACGCTTCAATACATGTTTTGCATCCAATACATTTATCTTTAAACCATTGTATAGGTGGATTTTTACTGATACTTTCGGGATTATGACACCATTTACATGATAATGGACATTGTTGGAAAAAAACTGTTGTTCTTATTCCTGGGCCGTCCTCCGTGGACATGCGTAAAATTTCAAATATGATTGCAGTATTTTCTTCTATGATTTCCACCATAATTTAATAAAAAAAAAATAGAATTTACATGTTATGAGATTCTCTTGCTATGATCTCATCTTGTAGTTCCCTTCCAATTGAATTGAAATATGCATTATAACCTGTTACCCTGACTAAGAGGTTCTTGTAGTTTTTTGGGTGTTTCTGAGCATCTTTTAACATTTCAGCATCTAATATATTTATTTGTAATGCTGTCCCTCCATTTTCAATGTATCCTCTTAGGAATGACTTAAATTTTTCTTTATGTTCAGAATTTCTCAGCAAACTCGGATTAAACGTGATGGTGTGGCTTGCACCATTTGGTAAACAATTATAATATTCTCCATATTCCGATTTACCACCTAAGGCTATTCCTACAGAGTTGGTTACAGCAGTGGGACCTTTTTTATCACTGCCCGCACTAGGACAGATGGCATTGGATAGAAACGTTCCCTTATTTCTACCGTCGGGAGTTGCAACCGTATATTTGGCATCGGCACCCGCCCAGTAATTCCAGGATAACATGCCTCCTCTGAATTGAAAATCCGTGGGGGTTCTATATTTCCAACATTCTTCCGCCCAAGTTAGCATCACCTCTCTCGCTAGATTATTAACATCGTCATCATCATTTCCGTATTTTGAAACCTTATTTTTCATGTAGGTTTGTATTATTTGATTTACCCTTCCCTCAAAATCGACGTTCAAAGCATCCTTAATTTCCTTAATTGAATATTTTTTATCGTCATACACTAATTTTTTTATTGAATATAAGGAATCTACGGTCGTGCCAAATCCAACTCCTTCTATGGTAATGAATCGCAATTCGGGTCCTCCATTTCGGACATCTAATCCCCTTTCAATACATCCGCGGACGATTGTTGAGATATATGGTGTTGGTAAGAATCTTGCCCTGGATACTTCAGTAGGATTGTAAATCTCAACGGTATGTTTTATCAAGTATTTTGCTTGTTCTTGCCACGCTTTAAAAAATTCTTGCCACGTCTCAAAATCTTCTGGATTTCCTGTTTTAGAAGATAATTGTTCTCCTGGTTTTGAAGGCGGTTTACTTGCCACGTTTCCCTGAAAGACATTACTAGGCATGTTCTTTCCATTCCAAAGAGTCAATTCAATCGTCTTTCCAAGATTAGGATTGCAATTTACAGTTCCTGACCTGTCATTTCCCTGCATGGTGTTTTCCAAACATCCTACGCAAGCATAATTCCAAGCTTCTTCCTTTGAAATTCCTTCTCTAACTAATCCCGCAATGCTCCTCTCGTCAAAATTTAGTAAAAAAGGAGCACCTTGAGAGCGAGTGATCATGTCAATTATCTTGTTCAATAGCTTATCAGGTGAATTTTTATGGAGCCTTATATTAGGTTTTGGTTCTAAGATAGGGTGCCATTCATCTATAACTTCTAGTATCGAATAAGTTAATTCATTGGTTAGATCTTCTCCCGCTGGACCACAACCAGATAATGTCATTAATTGTCCGAAACCTGCCGTGATACCTTGATTCCCACCAATTCTCATCTGAGCGTCATAAACGGTATTACAATGGAACCAAAAACATCCTAAAATGTCCTTTGCAAACTCTTTAGTTATCTTTTGTTCTTCAATAACATCTTTTCGATACAAATCCCATATATACTGGTCAAATCTGCCAAAAGATACTCCCGGACCGGGATAAGATTCTTCAGCAATCACCAGCATGTGTGTGATCCATACGCTTTGAATGGCTTCCCAAAAGGTTCCTGAAGGTTCCCATGGAACTTTTTCTAAATTTTTAGCCATTTGTTCTAGTTCTTCTTTTCTTTGAGATGTAGTGGCTTCTTTCTTAAGCTTCCTGCATTCATCAGCGTATTTTTGAGACAATAATTTTGGAATTTCCGCAGAAATAAGCATGGCGCGAAGCTCTTGGCCTTTAGGTCCCTTACTTTCCTTCTTGCTTAGATTATTAAGCTTTTCTTCAATTTTTTTATGGATATATTTAAATCCTTTTTTAATTACCGTTTCGTAATCAGGAATGAGATGTCCAGCAGTAGCACCAACATTTCCAAAACCATTTTTGTGATAATTGAATGAATTTTTTCGATTTTTTAAATTCAGTTTCCAAAATTCCTTCGCTTCTTTTTTATTAAAACATTTGCTTAATTGGGTGTTAAAACGCCCTCCAGCAATTAATTCCTCATGAATTATTTCTTGTGGAATATAATTCAACATTACTTCCTTGAAAAAAAGCGACCTACGTTCTGGAAGAGAATTTTGCCAAAAATCCTCGGATAATTTAACTGGCTGTGCTATAGATCGTATAGACGATGCAAACGGACCCCTATCCTTATTACCTATATAATAATGAATTTCAGGCACGATATAATAATCTCCCTCGTTCCAAATAATATCCCAGTCAGTATCAGTAGTGAATGCCATGTATTCATTATTCCATTCTCTCTCAACCCCTTTAAAATAATATTCTCTTAGCCATTCCTGTCTCGGGGAGAGATCATGGGATTTAGCAAGTTCGAACTTAGCTTTTTTTTGAAGATCTTTATTCCCATCAGTATTACTCATTATATAATCCCCCAATTATAACATATATATTCTAAATAACGTGCCGAATATTTATAAGTTGTTTTTACAAAATATAATAAATTGTAATAAATTCACTAGATTATCAATTAAAATTGGAATAATATTTATAGATGCGAGTAATTGGTGTTGATCCTGGTTCAAAATCCTGGGATTTTTATGGATTAGAATTTGGAGATGAAGAAATAAGGATTATATTAGATACGGCTCTGATGTCAAAGGAATTAATTAATGAGCCAATAAAAGCTCTGAATATCATAAAATCAATAGAAAATGTTGATTTGTTGGTCGCTCCAAGTGGTTTTGGACTACCATTAAAGAAAGTAGGTGATTTAACGGAACAGGATATTTTTTATACCTTGTTAAAATTCAGGGCTGATGAAAAAGATCCACTTTTAGGTCTTGGTGAGATATTGAGATTGATAAAATCCGAGAAAATACCGGGTATTATTGTTCCAGGTGTAAAACATTTGTCAACAGTTCCACGATTTCGAAAAATAAATAAAATTGATATGGGAACTGCTGATAAATTATGTACTACTATAGTTGGAATGAGAGATCAAATGGAACGATTCGAGATCCCCCCTAATGAGACCAATTTTATTATGATTGAAATAGGATATGGATTTACAGCAGTTTTGGCTGTTGAAAATGGGCAAATTATTGATGGTATTGGCGGATCTAATATCATGGGATTTAGAGCTTGTGGAAGTTTAGATGGAGAATTAGCATACTTGATTAAAAATATTGAAAAAAAGAATATATATAGGGGAGGAGTTGCATTTATCGCAGGATCTTCAAATCTTGGATTAAAAGAAATTACACTTTTGGCAGAAAAAGATGAACAAGTCCAAACAGCATTTCAAGCATATTTATCAGACGTGAAAAAAGCAGTTTATGCTATTTCATCTTCATTTTCAAGTAAAGAAAAGATTTCTGAAATACTTCTAGCAGGAAGGGGTGCGGAAATACCATACTTGAGCGAAAAAATTACAAATAGTTTAAATGGTTTAGCTTCTGTAAAATTAATGAAATCATATAGCCAGATTGCAAAAAGATCTGCTCAAGGTGCCGCTTTTATCGCCAATGGATTATTAAATGGGCAATTCGCTCCAATAATAGATAATTTGAAGTTGAAAGAGGCTTCAGGTTCGATTTTAGATGATATTTTTATTCCTTTTGATAAAGA